>NZ_JADEXF010000914.1 GCF_015207245.1 Nostoc cf. edaphicum LEGE 07299 | reverse complement strand
GTACGCATACAGTCTCAAAAGTTAGGATAGAAAAGGGATATGGGTAAAATTGTGCTTCATAATAGCCGGAAGTGCTGTATCACTCTGCCAAGCTTGGGAAAGATATTTAGGGTGAGGGTTTTAGATTCATTGCGCTCGGTGTTGAAGAAAGAAACAAGAAACATTGGGATGTTGCTCACAAACATTGCAACATTCCTGGCAAACATCACGATATTAATACGAAACATTGCAACATTCCTGACAAACATCACGATATTAATACGAAACATTGCGACATTCCTGGCAAACATCACGATATTAATACGAAACATTGCAATATTCCTGACAAACATCATGATATTAATACGAAACATTGCGACATTCCTGACAAACATCACGATGTTGATAACTACAGTTTCTGTTAAACCCAATGAAAAACAGCTACCTGTTATTTTATGAAAAATTTTCTCATGTAAATACAGCAAAATTAGTCAAGATTGCTATTAATTAAAAAATACTTTTAAGCTTTTGAATGGGTTAACCGATTCACCACAGCCGATCTTGCTAGTTATACTCGCCTCATTAATGCCATTTAGCGCTAAAGCGCAAACTACAAACCTATTCAGTCACAACAACTTATCTGGTGTAATTGGTAGATCGCGAATCCGCTTACCTGTGGCATGATAAACTGCATTAGATATGGCAGCGGCTACCCCAACAATCGGAAGTTCCCCTAAGCTTTTAGTTCCTAGTGCATTCACATAAGGATCGTGTTCTTCAATAAATTGCACTTCCATATTAGGGATATCTGCATGAACCGGAATCAGGTAATCGGAAAGATTAGCGCCAACTATTCTGCCCTGATTTGCATCCATTACGGTTTTCTCCATCAGCGCCATACCAATTCCCCAGGTAATCCCGCCGATAACTTGACTCCGTGCTGTCTTGAAGTTGAGAATTCGCCCTGCATCATAAACGCCTACGCAACGTCTGACTTTGATTTCTCCTAACAATTCATCAACTGCAACTTCGACAAATATCGCACCAAATGAGTGTTTGGCATATTGTTTATTCTCTGGGTTGAGTGAAGATTCCTCTGTAACTTCTAAACTTTCTAATCCATGACGGCACAGAATATCGGTATAGCTGTCTCGCTTTGATGGGTCTTGTTTTAAAAATATTTGCCCTGACTCAACGGTAATATCTTCTGCTTGCAATCCGTAAAGCAGAGAGTTTGGATCTGCGATCGCCATTTTAATTATCTTATCCCGTGCGGCGATCGCTGCTTTATGTACCGCCGGGGAAACACTGGCAACGGTAATTGAGTTCCCTGTAATCGGGGCTTTAGGAAGATTAGTATCGCCTAGTTCAAACTGCACTGGTAAGCCTAATACTTCAGCAGCTACCTGCGTCATCACTGTATAAGTGCCAGTACCAATGTCTTGAGTACCACTTTGTACTTTCACTTCTCCAGTAGCAAAAATTTTTACCTTAACTGATGCAGTTTGAATGTTCGTGGGAAACGTCGCACTTGCCATTCCCCAACCAATCAAGAAATGATGATCTCGCATGGAACGGGGAACTGGATTGCGTTGTAACCAACCAAAAATTTCTGCTCCTTTTTGGTAACATTCTTTCAGGGATTTAGTTGACCAAGGTAATCCTTTGTGCGGCTCGATATCTGCATGATTTATTAATCTTAGTTCAATTGGGTCAATATTTAAGGTGTATGCCAGTTCATCCATTGCCGATTCTAAGGCAAACATTCCCGTTGCTTCTCCTGGCCCCCGCATAAAGGTTGGTGTGGCAGTATTGATGCGTGCCAAACGGTATTTAATTTCCAAATTGGGACAGGCGTACATAATTGTTGTTGCTGCACCCACAGGTTCTACAAAGTCATCGAAGAGGGAAGTTAAGGATGTACCAATGTGATTGATCAGGGTTAGTTTACCTTCCTTGGTTGCACCTAACGTTAGCTGCTGCTGAGTTTCAGAACGGTGGCCGCAAGCTGTGTACATTTGCGATCGCGTTAACACTACTTTTACAGGGCGCTTTACTTGACGAGCTGCGATCGCAGCTAAAATTGTATGCGATCGCAGCAGTGCTTTACAACCAAATGCGCCGCCTAAATATTTGGAGATGACGCGGACATTTTCTTGAGGAATATTCAGAACAGACGCGATTCGGCCTTGGGTTGCAGAAACGCCTTGAGTGGTTTCATAGAGCGTCAAGTTATCCCCTTCCCACATTGCAATCGTTGCAGAAGGTTCTAGGGGATTATGATGTTCCATTGGCGTGGTATAAACTTGCGCTACTACCACATCTGCCTGTGCTTTCGCTGATTCAAGATTGCCTCTAGTGATTTTAGCTGGCATCATGCCAAAAAATACTGATTCGGGTTCAAATATCTCTGTATGTGCCGTTGTGGCTGTAGGAATGGTTTCTTCGTAGATAATTTTTATCTGATAGGCAGCAGTTTGGGCTTCTTCTAAAGTTTGGGCAATTACAATCCCCAGATGTTGACCATCGTAGTAAATGTTATGGTCTTTTTCGGTTGACTGAGGTTGTGGAGGGCCAAAGAAGGGTATTTTTACTAGAGATGGAGTTTGTTGGTAAGTAATGATATCTATTACACCAGGCGCGACTGCGGCTGCCGTTGTGTCTATTTGGATAATTTTACCGCTGGCGATCGCACTTTGAAAAATCACTCCATAAGTTAAATTCTCTATTGGCACATCGGCTGTGTAAGGTGCTTCTCCCGTTACTTTCAGCCTACCATCAACGTGATCGAGTGGTTTCCCAATAAT
>NZ_JADEXF010000913.1 GCF_015207245.1 Nostoc cf. edaphicum LEGE 07299 | reverse complement strand
CTATTAATTATTTCTACCTGTATTATTATGCTGTTTGTTGTCTGGAAGCTGTGGAAAATTCGACAGACAGCATCTTCCAAAGATGAGGCGATTATTCCTGAAACTTACATCAATTTACCCAAAACAATGCTGTCTCCTGAAGTCATTCGGACAATGGCTGACGAGATTCAAGTTTCTAAAGCAATCAGGCGCGAGGACAACCGACTTAGGGAATTCCCCCTGATTGTTAACGATTTGCCAGTGACCCATCGACAAATGAAGCAAGGGTGGCGTTATCTGCGTCAGTTTAGTCGTGAGGGGCCACCCATAGAGCTAGATATGGAAGCCACTATTCAACAGGTTGCCCAGCAGGGAGTTTTATTAAATCCTGTGCTGGTTCCCCGACGTACCAACCGCATAGAACTTCTGCTGTTAATCGATGGAGATGGTTCGATGGTTCCGTTTCATCACCTTTCCCAAGAGTTGGCAGATACAGCATTGCGTGGAGGGCGTTTCAGCCGGGTTCGGGTTTACTATTTTCATAACTGTCCAGACGAATATTTATACCGCGATCGCTATCATTTAGAGGCAGAATTAATTGATGATTGTTTGTCAAACTTGCCTAAAGCTAGAACAGTTTGCTTGATTTTCAGTGATGCTGGCGCTGCTCGTGGTGGATTTAGTTCTAGGCGAAGGCGGTTGACAAAATTCTTTTTAAAAGAGTTACGGCAGTATGTACGTTATATTACCTGGCTCAATCCGGTTCCGCGCGATCGCTGGCAAACTACAACCGCCAATGATATTGCCGCTTTAGTTCCCATGTTTGAGGTAAATCGTCAGGAATTTTACAAAGCGATCGATGTCTTACGAGGACGGCATCAACCTCTGGGGGAGGTACGCTAAGATGACGAATTCTAATGCTTTGCTGCCAGAAACGCGCTCTCAGGAAATTGAGGAGGCGATCGCATCATTTAAAAGACGATTTACCCAAGCTCATGTATATTTAGCCTATCATGCTGCTTTCCCCATCGCTCTCACGCCCCATTTGACCTACTGTCTATGGGCAACTTTTCCGATGGATATCGAAAAACAGGACTTGAAAGTGCCGTGGATTGCAGTAGCCGACTTACTCCTCTCTCCACTCTGCAAAGAAGTCGGACATGAACTATATGAGATGGATGCAGATTTACGCAATTATTTATTAGACCAAATGATTCAACATCCTAGCTTCGGTCAGAAGCGTGTTGAGGAATTAGCCCATTTTTTACTATCCTACGTACAGCGAGAATTGAATGATTCTAAATCGTCTGTACAAACTCTGGCTCAAGCTCAACGTTGGACGGCACTTGCTTATGTTTATCCTGAAGTTGTCGCGCATGATTTGGCTACGACACTTGCCGAATTAACCCTCAGCGATAAAACAGAATGGCTGCGGCTGACATTATTAACAGAAGCGATCGCCACCCCTTTGCATCAAGCTCATTTTCAATCTCTGCTAGCATATCTTCAGGGGATGCGCCAACTAGCTCGTGGCAATCATATCCAAGCAGAATCAACCCTCAAATCTTTGCCAGCCCATAATAATCAAATTGTCGTCGCCGGAGTCACTTTACCGATTCCTAACTTCCAGAACTCTAATTGGCATATCAACCCGATTGCATCCAAAGCTACCTTACTAAGATCATTTAAATTTGAAACAGCTAAATTGATTCGTCAACCCCGGTTTATGCGGTTGGGTTCACGCTGGGTAATCGACCGACAAGAACAACAAGCAACCCTATTTTATGAGCAATTAGAGGCACAAGTTAATTTAGAAATGGTGCGTATACCAGAAGGCAACTACTGGATGGGAACTGCACAAAACGAAGGAGGCTACCGCGAACGCCCTCAACATCGAGTCACCATTACCTCCTTATTTTTAAGCCGTTTTCCTGTGACACAAGCCCAGTGGCGGACAATTGCCAAGACTACCAAAGTCAGGATTGAACTGAATTCTGACCCCTCCGACTTTAAAGGTGATAATTTACCTGTGGAGCATATTACTTGGTTTGAAGCGATCGAGTTTTGCGAGCGTTTGCAACTACAGACTGGAAAACCCTATCGTCTACCCAGCGAAGCCGAGTGGGAATATGCTTGTCGAGCAGGGACACAAACCCCGTTTTACTTTGGCGAAACAATTTCTCCTCAACTTGCCAGTTATGACGGAAGCAAACGATATCGCTCTGGGCCCAAAGGGCGATCCAGCAAACAAACCAGTGCAGTTGGCGCTTATAACGCGCCCAATACTTTTGGGCTAGAGGATATGCACGGCAATGTTTGGGAGTGGTGCGCCGATCACTGGTATGATGACTACACAAATGCACCAGCAGATGGAAGTGTCCGAATTACTGACCATCGAACCACCCCCAGAGTTATTCGCGGTGGTTCCTGGATGCATGAGCCTGCTGTATGTCGTTCTACCTATCGAAATGGCATTCCGCCTACAAATCAAGTGCTTACCATTGGCTTTCGAGTAGCTATCTCATTGCATGGAGCAAGCCCCAGGTGATACGTTTTGTTGATAAGTGTTGTTTTTGGGTACTGCTCTTGTTGGACAGAATATTTATACTAGGGAAAAGCATAAGTCCGCCAACTAAAGTCACATTCCCTAACCATCGCTAAAGTCGTATCAGAACTGAGGAAAAAAGTGTATGAGTCTTCTTTCTGAACTTCAAGAAAAAAAGCTTGAAGTATTATATTTAATAGCATTAGGCTACAATTTGTACTTAAAAAACATTCGTCTCTTTTTAAGCCTCAATTGCATAGCTC
>NZ_JADEXF010000912.1 GCF_015207245.1 Nostoc cf. edaphicum LEGE 07299 | reverse complement strand
GTCCTCAACAAATGCGTTGGGGTTTTGGAGAATATCAGTATTACCCCACTCTTTCAAGGATTGTGTTTTCAACGTCACATTTAACCTTTTGGAACCAAGTTCGATATAGCCCCTGAGAGATACTTCTTTGCGGTGGATTGCCAGCCATCCTGCTAGCAACATGGTAAAGTTATACTCGCTATAACCAAAAGATGGCGCAGAAAGTACTTGCCAAATTTTTTCCAGGTCAATAACTTTTTGTGGCAATCCTTCTAAATCAGTTATTTCAGAAATTTTATCCCAAGCAGCGCGAATTTTTTCATTAGTTGGTTCTTGAATAATATATTTATCAGATGTTTTTTTGAATAAACCCCATAACCGGACAAAAATCTGGTCAATAACAGTACTATAAGAACGGTCTGGCAGTGTCTGTTGACTGAGATTATCTTCTATAAAGATTTGTTTGGCAGTCCAGCCGACAATTTTTTTACCTGTGAGATGTCCTGAACGCATCTTATCGATTTCATCCACAGGCGGGACGAAAGGATACAAATCTTGTAACAGTACACTGATTACCCGTTGCGCCTTACGTTGTTCCGCAGATGGAATTTTCTCCAGTCCCACGCAATGGAAAGTGCAATCATTTAATAACCTTTTTAACCGTGTGTTGACTTCTTCTTGCCAACGCTGAAGAAGTTGTTTATAAGCTGTTCCAAACAATCTTTTGTCAGCAGCGTCGGTTTCCTCTAGAACTTTTATCTTCAAAATTACACGGGCTAAATTTCCAGTTTCTTCTATAGGAATAGCAACTGCGATACGATTTTTAATTGGTGATTTAGCTAAATAATTAGATATATTATTCCGAAATGCTTGCAACTCTTCTTGAGTCTCTGCCAGCACATAAGCTAAAATTCCCTTTTCTTTGGTGTCTCTGAGAGTACGATTATTCTCTAACGCCCTAATGAATTCATGAATACTATATATCTTGAATTCAAACCGCCAGTCTTCACTGACTAATTTGTTATTTTTAACAAACTGTGTAGCAGTAATTTTATCATGAGACGGATATTGTTTAAGAATACTAATTTGCCCACAGTAGGCAACAACATCATTAATTGATGTTGTCTGATATTTGATTTTTTCTTCAATTTCTTCTTGAACACCTGTAGGGTTAATCCCTTCCCAGAATCGATAAAGCTTAATTTCTGGTCGGTGGTAAATTAAGTCTCTTTCCTTTTCTAGTTTATCTAGTGCTGTCTGGAGTTTCAATTTAGTTAAACCGGTCAAAGCTACCAAAATTTCTTGATGATCTTCCCGGTCAGACTTGGTAAGGTTTTCTCCACTAGCTTCATATAAAAATAATGCTTTTATAACAATTAATTCATCAGGATTATCAGCGCCTGCAACCAACTCTACAGCTTTTTTGTAGTGGTTATAAACAGAATAGTTAGAAAAATTTTCAATAAAGGTATCTACTAAAGCAATGGGATAAATGTAATTAAGTTTTCCAGCATTGTCTACAGGCTGAGTTGCAATGAAATTTTTGACATAGCCTTTTATAAATTGGATAGCAGTTCGATCTTGGGTAAAGTCAAGGTTGCACAGCAGATATGCTGTAAGAGGATAGAGGGGAAAACAACCCTCAGACAAGTGGGTATAAAACTCTTGGAAAGACCAGCCTTTGTTTTTATAAATTTTAATTCTTCCCTCGAAGGCGGTTTCAGCTTCTCTTCTCAGTGTGTTATGCCATTGAGAATGAAATGTTTGCCAACTAGAATTATTTTTTCGCAACAATAAGTTTTCTATTACTAGTTCTAAGCTAGAAGTAGGATTATCGTAGGTAGTGCCATCTTTTGGTGCAAGGCGAGTTGCTATCTTTTGGTACTCTGGTATAGCATTTGCAGAAATCCCCAATGCCCTACCAGGATGAATTTGAGTGAAACTTAGTAGAGCAATTTTTCCTTTGTAGTTTTCGCAAATGTTAGTAATATTTTGCAGTGCAGTACCCCCAGCACCTATGTCATCTGCTGCCCAAGATTTTAGATAGTAATTTAGCTCATCAAATAAAATTAAAATCCCCTGAAAATGGGCATTATCACCAGTACAACAATTTTTTAATAAATCTTCTAGAATTGCTTGGATATTTATATCGGCAGTAAAATCAAGAGTAAATCCTGTGATTTGAAAGGCAAGTTTTTTAACAGTCGATATAACACCAGAGTTATTTTCTCTGAGTAAGCGAATGATCGAATTTAAATCACCATCAGGATTACCAATGCTTTCTAGATATTTTTCTGCTTTTACCCTATTCTCTGGATTCAAACTTTCCAAATAGCGTAGGGGTTCACTGCATATATGTTGTGCCAAAGAATCCTGAATACCTGCTTCTTCCAGATTTTTGACGAGTTGTTGCAGAAATTGCTTCCTAATGTCACCGCCTTGATCTCCACTAAGACAGATAACCAAATGTTGGTGGCGTTGCTTTTCTTTGAAAAGCTTCAATCCTTCAGAAATAGACTGATTTTTGGCAGATGTCGCTTTTTCTAATTGTGACAAAATCCCTTGCACTTCCTGACTGTGGAAGGGTTTTTTGAAAAAATTGGCTACAGCGATCGCAAAATGAGATTTACCCTTACCATATTGTTGAATCATCAAATGGATATTCGGCTGATTTGGACTATGATAGCTACGGCGCACCGCATCCAAAATACCAACCGTCGATAAATCAGGTTTTGTTACGTCGTAATTAAAGATAAACCTGTCACACGGTGGCAAGTTCTTCTCTAAATCAGCCAACATCCCAAAGTACACAGA
>NZ_JADEXF010000911.1 GCF_015207245.1 Nostoc cf. edaphicum LEGE 07299 | reverse complement strand
CTATGCGATCGCGTCATCTCAAATCCAAATTGTCTGAGGGAGAAACAGCCGCCATTTCAGAAATAATCTGCAACCAAGTAGGAATTTGGATCTCAGATGGCAATTCCCCAGCTGCCAAATATCTTAGCAAACTTTCTTTTTTTGAAAGGTTTTGCAGACTCGGAATAATCTGGTCCAAAATACCTTTTAGTTCGGAATTAATTTGCTGATTAACTGCGCTAACATACTGCACAAGATGGAGCCTGGCACTAGCAGTAATTTCATCTCGCAGTCGCAGTACTAAAAGTTGGTGATTGCTCGATCTGGGTAAGCCTTGGCTTTTCTCTGGTGCCCAATCAAAGATTTGACCAACGTTGTGTTTATCGTCTTGACGTGCTAAAGGAAAGATAATTTCAGGTGCAACAGTTTTATCTTTACTAGTAATTTCAGCGATAATTGCTTCTTTCCATTCGTTAGGGTCGCATCCTAGCAATAATTTGTAAAAGAGATCCGCATCTTCAAAACCAAATTTTTCTTCGATTTCTTGTTCCATTTCCGGGTGGAAAAATGCCTGCAATTGTTCGCGTTCTGGGGCTATATAATTTGATAATTGGCTCAACAAATCTACCACGGCTTGCTGGATGCGATCGCGGGCAAAATCTTCTACTTCTTTAACGGTTTTCTCAAATACTGGATAAAAATCATCACTCTTAGTTGGAAGGGAAGTATTAACGCGGTTTCCCCGATCGAATAATTTCCCGGCTGCACCTTTAGATTCTGCCAGAGCGATCGCTCCATTATTGGCTTTGTTGAAGAGTAAAGTCCACTGGTTCCAATTGAGGATTCTAAAGGTAAGTTCGTCTTTTACTACATCGCTGACAACAACACCGCGCCGATCTTTAAGTGGTTCTTTGCCGATATCTTTTTGAAAATTTCTGTAGATTTTATCTAAGCTTTCGACCACAAAGCGCAATTCGATAAAAGCCGGACTATCGCCTGTGGGGATACCTTGCTCGTGAATTTCATCTATGATGTCTTTCAAGTGATCTTGTTGCTGACTCACCACATCAGCAGCTCTTTTAGTATCTTCATGCAGTTGCTTCAAACCATGAGTAGCTACGTGAGTTTGAATTAATTCCCGCAGCTTACTAAGTCCGCCATCTTGACTAAAATAACCCAACTGTTTGCCCAAATAGCTACGGGTGTTAGATTCTATCAACCGTTCACTTAATAGCTCCCATTTCTGTTGTAGCCGTTTAGACCTGTCTAGGTAATCAGGATAATCTAAGTTAGCCAAAAATTCTGGTGAGCCTGCTTTGACTGTACTAGAACGTTTTGCCAATTCAGCTAGTCCCAACAGTGGCGACAGTAAAACGATGCGGTCTTTTTGAGTTGTAAATGCTGCTGCACCGTCAATAGTAGTTTGCAGAACTTTGAGCTTTTGGAAAACCGTTTCTTCTTCTAAATGGCTATTTTCAATCAGATGGTCAAGTTCTCTTTCGCCACCCTCGCTATCTAGAGGTAGTTGATCGAAACGACCCACACCGACGAGAATTAAATCTTTCAGGTCTTGTCCCGGTCGCTGCTGCTGCATCATCGTGAAGATTTTATTGGCGCGATCGCTTCCAGGAGATTTACCATTTAGCAATACCAAAATTGTCTGTACTTCTGCCAATTCCCGCAATGACAAAAAGGTATCTCTAGCCCCGGAATTAGCAGCCCCCAATCCCGGAAAGTCGATGAGAATAAATTTAGCTGCATCTGCAAAATCCCAAATTTCCCGTGAGATTTTCACATCGATATCTACGCGGCGGATTAGTGGGAAGCTATTTTGTAATAACTTTGTTGGTAGCCTCTGGGGCGGACTCGGTAATCGGATGTGCGCTGGGGGTAGATCCTCAAATTTCAGAGTTTGGATTGCCATTGGCTGTTCAACGAGCTGTAGCCCCTCGCGGGCAGTTACCGCATCAATTTGGTAGTGCCCACCACACATAACCTCCCCATAAGCTTGATAAGCCCGCAGGAATAATACCAACTCCCGGAGTAAATAACGCATTTCTAAATTGTTACTGCTATCCCATGCTTCTTCACACCAGCTAATAATATCTGTGCCAGAGTTGAGTTTCGATACTGGTATTGGAGGAAGCCCTGCTGCTGTTGTTCGTTTATTGGCTTCCCCTAGCATGAAGCGTAGACACTCGTGTACTCCCTCATGAGAAAGATACTCTACCGTAAAGTTACTTAATTGCGTTGTTGCAAACTCGTCTTGCGGGATAATATGTATGGCGGTAACATTACCTGTAGTGGGGTTTTCACTGACTGGCAAAGCATCTGCATATCCAATTAGACTGCCTAAAAGTAAGGTTTTTCCACTACTAAATTCCCCCATTACACCAATTTTGACAGGCGAAGTTGCCAGGTCTACAGTTTTCTGGGCAGCCGATCGCAAACGAAGAAGACAGTCATCAAGACTAGCTGGAACCCAATCTTCTTGTTTAGAAGGGTACTGGGGCACAGAATCTATCTTTCGGAGGATGAATTCGCCGTACTCCTTAAAACGGCCCAGCTTATCTGGTTCCATAAAGTAGTTTCCGCCTAACATTAATTTCTGTGAGCTTTATAACATAAAAAATGCGATTACCAGCAATTGTTGCAACCAGTTGATATCACATTTAGCATTTCTCTCATTTAATTTGCGATTTTGCTATAGCAATCCTAAAGCATTCGTCAGATTTGTTCTCTTTTTATTGGCATACTTCTTACAAGATACTGTGCGTAACTCTACGAGTAAGCAAGCTATATGTAGTATCTCGTAGAGAG
>NZ_JADEXF010000910.1 GCF_015207245.1 Nostoc cf. edaphicum LEGE 07299 | reverse complement strand
GATATATTGGGCATAACGAAGTTCAGAGAGTCAGGGAAATTCTATATTCTGACTCCAAACTTCTTCTTGTCTAATAGATATCTTCAGCAATCTATTATGTTATCTGTTGCCCAAAATTATTGTTATACACAATTAATTAATTTTGCCTACCTGATTTTCACCAAATGTTTAATTCTAAAGGCAGTAACTTTTATCAAAACAGAATTCAAGAGCCAGAACAAGCATCTTTATTCTGACTCCTGACTTCTGAATTCTGACTTCTTCTTCAATGGTGTAGGTTTTGCCAAGGTTAAGTTTTAGCCGAATGCTTCCATTCTAGTATCTACAATCACGACATAATCCAAACTGACTTGATAAATTGCTAATTACACGAACAAAATAAGGCATAGCAAATTTATACAAGCAGGTAGATTATCTGATGACTATTCCAGAGTCAATTAAAAAATTCATTACATGGATACAAGGTTTTGACCATCGTGTTTTGCAAAATAAAGATGATGTAAAAGAAAAGTTGATTTTGCCAATGTTTCACTATCTCTGCTATCCAGAGATATGTCATCGTGAATACTCTTTAAAAACCTATCAATCAGAAACCTACGCCAAGAATCCAGAAATTGCTCAGATTTATTTTGCAACAGATGATGTAAAAAAACAAAATACAGATACATCACTGATTTTTGTAGAAGCGATAGAACCGCAAAAAACCAAGTTAAATGAGGCTATTGAGCAAGCTAGATTTTATAGTAATCATTTTAAAACACTATTTTTTATTGTCACCAATGGATATGATATCAATGTTTTTCAGCGTCTACATTACAATCGAGAAGAATTAGTATTTGATATAAATATAGATACCTTAAAAAATAACGATGTCGCCTCAAATTTTTATAATAAACTCAATTTTGATTTAGTTAAAAACATCGATAAAAATACAGCCAGTATTATAACATATACTAAATTTAGCTTAATAGAAAAATTAATTATACGTCATCCAGATTTACAGTTTTTTTTAGAAAAATGTGATTTTGAGCCTTCTATAACGCAAGAAGACTGCCGCTTAGTTGTTGTTAAACCAAAAGTAGCGATCGCTTGTAATTTACCCAAAGCTTTTGGTGAAGGTAATTGTCAAATAGAATTCAGTAGTATTCTTTTCAAAGGTCTAAAAATTCACTTAAATCATCAAGATATTTTAGGCCAATTAATGACAGGATTACACACTCATCCAGATTGGGGTTGTCGTCGTTTTTTAAAAGAATTAGATAAAAATAATTTTACAGTACATTTGGGTCAAATAACAGTTATATTATCAAAGTTAGAAGCAACAGACTTGTGTTTGTGTATCGATGAAGTTTGCCAAAAATATAAAAACTCAATAATTGAATTTGAGAATGCTCTAGAAACATGGGATTTTGAACTTGTAAACTTTTCACAAGTTCGTGGTTTTATCCTTTTTTCTGTAAGACAAGAATTATGGGAGTTAATGCAGCAGTTTGCGAAGGAATTTGATTACAAAAAAGGCAAGTCAGAATGGCATCTATTCTATAGAAAAAATATATCAATTCGAGTGAGTCGAGGAATTCGCGATCATGCATTTATCTTTCCCAAATTTGACAGAGATTTATCTTTATTACCTAGCAATCAAGTTAACATACTCTATGAACTAAATAATGTGAATTTACAATCTATTGAAGCAGCTAAATTTAGCTTATTGCAGCAAGATATTGGAGTACGAGGAACTTGGACAGCTAGACATACCAAGAAGTGGTTATTAGATAAATATATCCCCAAGGTTATTAATTACTACTCCAACAAATCTCAACTATCTGAATCTGAATTGCTAGCAAAAATAATAAATTACAGAAGTGAACGTGCGCCAATCAAAGAAATTGATAATATTAGAGATTTAGTACCTTATCTTCGTGATATACAATCTTGGCTACATATCTATGTGGAAAATATTGCAGCTTCACTATTGAAACCATATTACCAAGCCTATACAAATTTAGTGCGTAACACAGATTCTTCCATAACAGGCATAGACTATATTTTCGGAAATTTGCGGCGAGTTGAGTGGAAAAATACCCAAGAAGAAAATTATAGTAATTCCACAGACTGGAAAAACTTGACTTTTAAATATGCTATAGATTGTTTGGATCGGCAAGTTGCAAGAATAAATAATTGTGAATACGAGAATAGTTTTAAGGCAGATTTAATCACTCGGATATTTATTTGGATTATAGAAAATGGTAGAATATCTTTTTCACAAGCTCAGTTAAATGCTGCTAAACAGGCTTTAATACCACTTTGGGAACAAAGTCGCTTTGAAATGCGCTATATCTATCCTAATCAATAAAATTATATAATTTGCTGTAAATCCAACACAAATGCAGGAAGTACATTTTCTCCAGATAAACTAGCAGGATTGTCTAATATTTCTACATCTTTACCTGGACGATAAATTTCCACTCGCTTGTTTTTCCGATCAATTAACCAGCCTAATTGAGTGCCATTTTCGATATACTCCTGCATTTTCTCTTGCAATTCTTTCAAGGAATCAGTACGAGAACGCAACTCTACGACAAAATCAGGACAAATTGGGGCAAATTTTTCTTGTTGTTCTGGGGTTAAAGCATTCCAACGCTCAATTTTCACCCAAGAAGCATTAGGAGAACGCTCTGCGCCATTAGGAAGAGTGAAACCAGTTGAAGAGTCAAAACCTTTGCCTAATTTAGTCTGTTTATTCCAGATTCCTAATTCAACAACAATATCAAAGTTACGGTTGCCAGTGTCACTACTTGTAGGTGA
>NZ_JADEXF010000909.1 GCF_015207245.1 Nostoc cf. edaphicum LEGE 07299 | reverse complement strand
ATCACATTCTTTCCCTGGCTGACTTTACTACCACTGAATACGATACAGTTTTGCAAACTGCTGCCAGTTTTCAAGAGGTACTATCACGGCGGACAAAGAAAGTGCCAACCTTGCAGGGCCAGGTGGTAGCTAATTTATTTTTTGAATCGTCTACCCGCACCCGCAGCAGTTTTGAACTTGCTGCCAAACGCCTAAGTGCAGATACACTGAACTTCGCCGCCGCCACATCTTCTATGACCAAGGGAGAAACAATTCTCGACACGGCGAAAACCTATTTGGCGATGGGAACTGATATTATGGTAGTCCGCCATCGAGAGGCAGGAGTACCAAATGCGATCGCATCTGAAATGGATCGTCTAGGTGTACGAGTTAGCGTCCTCAATGCTGGTGATGGTCAACATGAGCATCCTTCCCAAGCACTGTTAGATTTATTTACCATAACTACTCTAATTGACCCAGATCATCCGCGACTGGAACTTTTAAAGGGGAAAAAGATTGCCATTGTTGGGGATATTCTCCATTCTCGTGTAGCGCGATCAAATATTTGGAGTTTAATTGCTAGCGGTGCCGAAGTGCATTTGGCAGCACCACCAACCCTCTTACCTAAATTATTTGCCGAGTTTATCTCGGAGGAAGTAGAAGGCAGAAATTATTCCCCCAATCCCCAACTATTTCTACATTGGCAGCTAGAACCAGCTTTGCAGAATGCCGATTTTGTAATGACTTTACGTCTGCAAAAGGAACGGATGACGGCTCATTTATTACCAAGTTTGCGAGAATATCATCAACTATTTGGTATTACACGCACAAAACTGCAACTTTGTAAACCTAACGTCAAAGTTTTGCATCCAGGTCCAGTTAATCGTGGTGTTGAAATTAGTTCTGAATTGATGGATGACCCAGAATTTAGTCTCATTCAATCACAAGTTACCAGCGGTGTTGCTGTTCGGATGGCACTCTTGTACCTATTAGGTAGCGGCAAGGCTTAATATAATCTCAGTTGGAAATTTACTCCCATCGGACTACATTACGGAACAATATCTAATCTTATCGGATTTATTATTCCTTTATTATTCCTCCGATCGCATGAGGACAGAATTCTCTAATCTTGGCACACTGGTATCGTAGAAGATCAGAATTTCATGACTTCTAGAAGTGTCCGAGGTAAATTATGAAACGAATTTTTTTGACGGCAGCAGCCTTACTCAGCACGCTATCTTTAGCTGCTCCCATTCCCGTCAAAGCAGAAAATTCCGTCCCTGTCCGCCGCTTGTTAGAAACTAGAGAATGTATAGGATGCAATCTAGCAGGAGCGAACCTTAAAGGCGCTCATCTAATCGGTGCTGACTTGAGAAATGCAAATTTAAAAGGAGCTAATCTCGAAGGTGCTAACTTAGAAGGTGCAGATTTAACCGGTGCTAATTTAAAGTCTGCTAATCTTACAGATGCCTTTGTCAGTGGTACTAGCCTAAATAATGCTAATCTTACCAACGTTGATTTGAGTAATGCTCATTTATATAATACTGACGTAAATGGCGCAGTTTTGGCTAATATTGATTTAACTGGTGCTGATGTCTTTAATACTGACATTAGCGTAGGTGGTGAATATTAATGATCGCTCATTATGCAAAAGTAATGAGTTAAGAGTTTAATTTAACTCCTAACTCTCTACTTTTTAACTTTTACTCACCAGTAATCGACAGTTCATTAACCCAGATTTTCGGGCAAACTCCCCCTGGGGTTAACTCTGGCTCTTTTTCTACATAAATAATTGATTTCAAAAGTTCCAAGAAATCGCCAGCAACAGTTGCTGACTCAATACTCGTCCTCACACCCTTATTAATTAGCCAACCATCAAACGGCAAAGAAAAGGAACCTTGCAAGGATTTAACTCCAGCATGGAGAGCTTGTAAATCATCAATAAAAATCACATTTTCAGCAGTTTCTAAGCTCAACTCTTGCTCAGGAGTTGCTGCTGAAAATATGTGATAAAAATTGGGACTGACGCTGACTTTTGCACCAATACTAGCATTACCCGTTGGCTGGGCATTTAACCTTTTAGCAGTGCCAGCACTATGGAGAAATCCTGTTAAAACGCCATTTTCAATCAGCGAAATTTGACGAGTGGGAGTTCCTTCGCCATCAAAAGTTTCAGCACCTACGTTAGCTGGGTGCAGTGCATCATCATAAACTGAAAGTAGAGGAGAAGCAATTTCCTTACCTAAATCATCAGGCGTAGATAGACTTTGATTATCTAAAATACTTTGGGCATTGAATAAGTTAGAAAAAGCACCCAACAGACTTAAGAAAGCTTCCGGTGAGAAAACAACTCGATATTTACCAGTTTTGATTTTTTCATAATTCAAGTGACTGATAGTTTTATCGGCGGTTTCTTTGATGCAACCATTAATATCTAGATTATCTAAACTCTGGTTGATTCTATAAGCGCCTGCACTGCGAGGTTTTTTCCCATCTTCCTCAGTTTTGCTGTAAAGATAAACTGATGCTAAGGAGTGAGATTCAGTTCTCACCGCACCGTCGCTATTAAGATAAAACCTGTCAATATCTCTTTGAGACAAACCATTATAAGGTACACCTTTAATTGCTGGGTGAGCTGCCAGTAATTCTTTTTCAGCTATCAACAATTTTTCTATAAGGTCAGCAACAGGTGCTTGAGGCGCCTTATGCAGAGGTTTACTTGGAATCGGAACAGTAGCCTCTGGACTAAAATCAGGAACATTCTCTTTAACACCAAAGAAACTGGCTTCGTAGGCAGTTTTCAAAGCTAATTCCAGTCCCTTGGGG
>NZ_JADEXF010000908.1 GCF_015207245.1 Nostoc cf. edaphicum LEGE 07299 | reverse complement strand
TCACTGGTTTAGCGACTGGGGACGCGACACGATGATTAGTCTACCTGGTTTGACAATTTCCACTGGTCGCCCAGAGGTAGCACGCTCAATTCTTCGCACCTTTGCCAAATACGTAGACCAGGGAATGTTACCTAATCGCTTTCCCGATGCAGGTGAGCAACCAGAATATAATACAGTCGATGCCACTCTCTGGTATTTTGAAGCAGTCCGCGCCTACTACAGCGCTACAGACGATGATACCTTGCTTGGTGAACTCTTTCCCATACTTGCAGACATTATTGATTGGCACTGTCGCGGTACACGCTACAATATTCATCTTGATGCTGCCGATGGCTTACTTTATGCAGGCGTTGCAGGCGTACAACTGACCTGGATGGATGCCAAAGTTGACGATTGGGTAGTTACGCCCCGAATTGGCAAACCGATCGAAGTTAACGCCCTTTGGTACAATGCTTTACGGACAATGGCAAAGTTTGCCCGTCACCTTGGTAAACCACACCAAGAATATGAGGCAATGGCAGAACGGGCAAAATATAGATTTTCTCGCTTCTGGAATGACGAGACAGGTTATTGTTATGACGTTTTAGACAGTCCTGATGGTAATGATGGGTTGCTGCGTCCTAATCAAATATTTGCTGTGTCATTACCAGAAAGTCCGCTGACACCTGCCCAGCAAAGGGGCGTGGTGGAAGCTTGCGGACGATCGCTGCTGACTTCTCATGGGTTGCGATCGCTAGCGCCCGATCATCCTCAATATCAGGGAGAATACGGTGGCAATCAGTATCAACGTGATGGAGCTTACCATCAGGGGACAGTTTGGGGTTGGTTGTTGGGGCCGTTCGTGTTAGCACACTTGCGCGTCTACAAAAATCCTGATCAGGCTCGTCAATTTTTGGAACCAATGGCTAATCATCTCACTGCACACGGTGTTGGTAGTCTCAGCGAAATTTTTGATGGTGATGCTCCGATAACTCCACGGGGATGTATTGCCCAAGCGTGGACAGTGGCAGAGGTTTTACGTGCTTGGTTGGCGACAACGAGTTGATGTGGGGAACCGTGGTCATCTGCAAAGTCGATTTTGTCAAGAATTCTTAAGAAATTAACATCCTTCAGAAAAGGCAAGACGTAATGCTGAAGTAATCCTCAAAAGTTTATAGACACGCTTTAGTGTTAGGAGGAAATTATGCCGTCAGGAATGATGATCGAAGGCAAATGGACAACCAATGAGAATAAATCAGATCCCAGCGGTAAGTTCAAGGAAACGCCGACAACGTTTCGCGATCGCGTAACTGCCGATGGTTCAAATGGGTTTAAGGTAGAAGCAGGACGCTATCACCTCTACATTTCCTTGGCGTGTCCGTGGGCGCATCGCACCTTAATTATGCGAGAAATCAAAGGTTTGAATGATGTCATCTCAGTCTCTATCGTCGATCCGATTATGAGCGACAAGGGATGGATGTTTTCTGAAGCACCGGGAGCTATTCCAGACTGGGTAAATCACACTCAATATTTGCAAGAGGTTTATCTGAAAGCCGCTCCCAAATACACAGGACGAGTTACTGTTCCGGTGTTGTGGGATAAGCAAACTCAAACAATCATCAATAACGAATCTCGCGAAATCATGCGGATGTTTGACGTAGAGTTTGGGGAATTGGCAACACAAAAAATAGACTTATACCCACGCGACTTACAGCATCAGATTGATGAAACAATCGATGCAATTTATTTACCAATCAATGCTGGTGTATATCGCGCTGGTTTTGCGACTTCACAAGCAGCCTATGAAGATGCGGTGACAGAACTTTTCGAGAGTTTAGATCGATGGGAAGCCATTCTGAGCCAGCAGCGATATTTATGTGGCAATCAACTCACCGAAGCTGATATTTGTATGTTTGTAACTCTGTATCGCTTCGACTCAGTGTATTACAGTCACTTTAAGTGCAATTTGCGGCGAATTATCGACTATCCAAATCTCTGGAATTATTTACTAGACCTATATCAGCGTCCTGAGTTCAAAGCGACTTGCAATCTAGACTATACCAAGCGCGGCTATTACATGAGTATGACTGATATTAATCCAAATCGAATTGTGCCGAAGGGGCCGATCGTTGATTTTGACCAACGGCACGATCGCGAGCGCTTCACTAAGGCGTCTCCTAGAGAAGTTATCGCTCCCTATTCATAGAAAAGAAATTGCACAATCTAACTGGAGTAACACCATGAGCCTTGTATCAGGTATCCACCATGTTGCAGTGGTGACAGCAGATATCGACCGCTTTATCGACTTCTATACTGATGTATTCGAGATGCCAGTAATCTTCCAAGAGACGACCCCATCCTTTCGTCACGCACTTCTGCTAGCTGGATCGCAGAGCGTACTTCACGCAGCAGAGATGCCTAATAATATTCATAGTTCTGGATTGCCGGATATGTTTGGACGGGGACACATCGACCACTTAGCTTTGAATGCCCCAACAGAATCAGCATTTCAGATTATCCGCCGCAAACTGATAGATCGAGGTGTGAGTGATGGCGCGATCGCTGACCTTGGCCCAGTACTTAACTTATCATTCTCCGATCCTGATGGTATGCATATCGAAGTTTGCCTCATCGTCGATGCTTCACTCCAGGGTTTTCACCAACCGCGGCCATATCTAGAGACTATCAACCAATAGGTTGAAGTTAGCGTTAGTCTCCTTCGCTGTTTGTGGTTAATTAATAGTTTTGCTTATTTTCAACTTGCGATCGCACTTTGGAATGGAGAAGATTCTATTCTCAAAGAAAGAATTTTTGGTCTAACTGGTAGCG
>NZ_JADEXF010000907.1 GCF_015207245.1 Nostoc cf. edaphicum LEGE 07299 | reverse complement strand
GTCAAAAAATAAACCCCGTGACGTTCAAGTTTTCCCGATTGCTACAAATACAAGAATCCTGCGATCGCGCAGTTGGTCAAGGCTGAGATTTGAAATTGAATATGCTCTTGCTAAGGGTACAACTGCTAATTCTTATTTAATTGAAAGCGAGAAAACCGCAATTATCGATCCTCCGGGAGAAACGTTTACGCAAATTTATTTAGAAGCTTTGCAACAACGTTTCCATCTTGAAGATTTAGATTATGTAATTTTGGGACACGTAAATCCTAACCGCGCTGCAACTTTAAAAGCTTTGTTAGAAATTGCCCCGCAAATTACCTTTGTGTGTTCTAATCCAGGGGCGATAAATTTACGTGCGGCGCTGGAAAATCCAGATTTGCAAATTCTTGTCATGCGCGGCGAAGAAACTCTAGATTTGGGTAATGGGCATAATTTACAATTTATTCCCACCCCCAATCCCCGTTATGCAGATCAACTCTGCACATACGATCCGCAAACAGAAATTCTGTACACAGATAAGTTATTTGGGGCACACGTTTGTGGAGATCAGGTATTTGATGAAGGTTGGGAAGTATATAACGAGGATCGGCGCTATTATTTTGATTGCCTCATGGCTCCCCACGCTCGGCAAGTTGAGACAGCATTGGATAAACTTGCTGATTTTCCCGTGCGAATGTATGCCAATGGACACGGGCCTTTGGTACGCTATGACTTAATCGACCTGACCAAAGCTTATCGGGAATGGAGTCAACAGCAAACTTCTGCTGACTTGACAGTAGCGTTGATTTATGCATCCGCTTATGGAAATACAGCCACATTAGCCCAAGCGATCGCTCGTGGGATCACAAAAGCTGGTGTAGCTGTAGAATCGATTAACTGCGAGTTTACTGAACCAGAAGAAATCCGGGTGGCTGTGGAAAAAGCCGGTGGTTTCATCATCGGTTCTCCTACCCTTGGCGGTCATGCACCGACACCTGTACAAACAGCTTTAGGAATTGTCCTATCCACCGCTACTAACAATAAACTCGCTGGTGCTTTTGGTTCCTTTGGCTGGAGTGGAGAAGCGGTTGATTTAATTGAGGGTAAATTAAAAGATGCTGGCTATCGGTTTGGTTTTGATACAATTCGCGTAAAATTCAAACCCGACGATGCCACCTTACAATTGTGTGAAGAAGCTGGAACCGACTTTGCCCAAGCACTGAAGAAAGCGAAAAAAGTGCGATCGCCAAGTCAACCTGCAACAACTGTAGAACAAGCAGTTGGTCGGATTGTCGGTTCTCTTTGCGTTCTCACAGCCAAAGAAGGCGATCGCTCCAGTGCCATGTTAGCTTCTTGGGTGTCTCAAGCTAGCTTCAATCCACCTGGTTTAACCATCGCCGTCGCCAAAGATCGGGCAGTCGAAACACTGACGCATACAGGAAATAAATTTGTCCTCAATATTCTTAAAGAAGGCAATCACCTGGGATTGATGAAGCACTTCCTCAAACCTTTCGGCCCAGGACAAGACCGATTTGCTGATGTCGCCGCCCAAGAAGCTGAAAGCGGTTCTCCCATACTTACGGATGCCCTAGCATATCTCGAATGTTCCGTACAAAACCGGATGGAATCTGGCGACCACTGGCTGGTTTATGCAACTGTCGAGAGCGGCAAATTGTTGGATACTGATGGTGTTACAGCCGTGCATCATCGCAAGTCAGCAACTCATTATTAATTAGCGTTTTGGATTTTGGATGAATCATTTAAAATCTACAATCCAAAACAGTAATTTTAATCTCGTAAAATTACTGGTTGTAATAGATAACAGATTGTTTTATTTGTTGCATCTTTTTGATAACTTTGGAATTGCCATTAGCCACAACTATAACCTCCCAATTGTGCTGAATTTGGAGTTTCTTTTTTAAAATTGTTGCTAGCTCTAAATCAGCATCACTAGACTCTAGTCGAAGGAAGCTTGAGTGGCGAACAATCCCCAAAACAAAAAAAGGTATATTCGAGAAGTGATTCATGACTTTTTGCACTAAGAAAGCTTTTTTAACTTGAGGACATTGGGATATCAAAGTGCGAATTTTGCGTGTTTCAGTTTTTTCTAATCCGTGCTGACAGAAAGTGTCTTGATGACTCACAACAGAACGTTCCTTCTTACCTTTGCTCAATTGCTCATTAAAAGCATCTAGCCTATCCCGATAATGTTTAGATTTTTCTACTTCACCGCGTTGCCAAAACAATTCATACAGAATTTGCAGACAATGATTTGTTAAACTAACATCTTGGCTTAAAGCCGTTTCTAGGTGCTGTACTCCATCCAAATTATCTTGTTTGAGCAAAATCTGTCCTAGCAAGTAATGTACGCTCACATTATCCGAATCCATGATGAGTAACTGATATAGCCTTTGCATAGCTAATTCTTCTTTGTTTACTTCTAAACTCAAATTAGCTAACTTCCAGATATCTTCTAAACTTAAATTATTCTGAGTTTCCTTTTCTTCCAATATTTTGATTTCTTGTAAAACTTCTTGTACAACCGCATAACGTTGTCTCCAGGAACTCTCCATTTGCTGTTTCCAAACCTTATCTAAATCAAGGGTAAACTCTTGTAATGCCTGTTTACCTAATAGCACTTCTGCGGCATTTTCTTGAAGCACAAAACAGTGTGAAAGAAGTTCCTAAGAAACTGAAGTAAAACCTAGTATTTTCAAACGTTCATTCAGACAAGGATGGGTATCTATATTATTGGTTTTGCGAGCTAAAGCTTGTTTAAAAAACTTATAGCTTTCCTGTAAGTTATTGGGTTGGAATAAAGCTTTTAGTAG
>NZ_JADEXF010000906.1 GCF_015207245.1 Nostoc cf. edaphicum LEGE 07299 | reverse complement strand
GACTATATCCAAGCAATGCAAGAAGTTTTTCGCCTGGGAACCAAACAAGGGCGTGAGGGACAACCAATTAAGATTGTTGCACCCCTAATCAACCTGAAAAAAACCGAAATCATCCAACTGGGGAACCAATTGGGAGTTCCTTGGGAACTAACTTGGTCTTGCTATGCCGGTGGAGATGTCGCCTGCGGTGTATGTGATTCTTGTCGCTTACGGTTAGCAGCTTTTGCCGAATTGGGACTTGTCGATCCATTGACCTATGCATAGTAGAGGCATTGGAAAATTCAATTTTAGATTTTGGATTAAATTTCAATCTAAAATCCAAATTCTAAAATCTAAAATTCTTACTCCTCTGCTCCTCTGCTCCTCTGCTCCTCTGCTCTCCCCTCTTCCTCTAACCGTCGCAGTTGAATTTGATGCAGGCGTGGGCCAACAATCGATACCACGGTGAATTCGAGATTTTGATAACAAAATATTTCGCCAATGGCCGGAATTTTCTGTAACTCATACAGCAAAAAGCCCCCTAGTGTTTGATATTCTCTGGTCAGGGGCAAATTGAGGTGCAAAACTTCGTTGAGGTCTTCAAGGTTGATTTGTGCTTGCACCAAAAATTTTTGCTCACCTAACATCTGAATCAGTAAGTCTTCACTGCTTTCAAGGTCGCTGGGGTCGCCAATAATTTCGGCAATGACATCTTTGATTGTCACTAGTCCCACAGTACCGCCAAATTCATTCACTACCATGACCATAGCAGGTTTCTCTTGCTGCATCATGGGCAAAAGTTCACTCAAGGGCGTGTGTTCTGGAACAAACCGAGCGGGACGCATCCAAGGTTGGATCTGTGTATCTAAACTGAGGTTGCCGACTGCCAAAGGTTGTGCCAAATCTTTAAAATAAACAATACCGCGAACATCGTCTAAAGATTCACCAATCACAGGATAGCGAGAGTAACCAGTAGAAGCCATTTCCTTGAGTAATGTCTGGAAAGTAGCATCTTTTGGCAGTGTGATAATACTGGTGCGCGGGATCATCACATCTTGCGCCATGACATCCCCAAACTCGAAGACATTATTGAGCAATTCTCGCTCCGCACGCTGTAACCCAGTAGATCCCCATTCTGTAGAGATGATCAGTTGCAATTCTTCGGGAGTTACAGGTGGTCGCCAGCCTTGACCTGTGTATTGGATGCCAAAAATCCGTAATAAAAAACGAGTTGATTGGTTAAGAATCCAGATGAAGGGGCCGAAAAAACGCACGATCGCTTTTACCGGAGGCCCCAAAAACCTTGCTAGCTGTTCTGAGTACAGCATGGCTAAGGATTTGGGGCATAATTCTCCGATCACAATCTGCAAATAGGCAATCAAGAAAAAGGCGATAGGAATTGATAGGGAATGGGCGAGGAAGGTAGTCATCCCACTGGGTAAAGGCCAGGATCTTAACCAGGCATTCACCAGTACAACAATCGTACTTTCGCCAATCCATCCCAGTGCCAAACTAGAGAGGGTAATGCCTAACTGGGTGGTAGATAGCAGTCGGTCAATACTGCGTTGTAACATTTCTACAGCGATCGCTGGAATATCCCCAGCCTTAACTAGCTGGTGAATACGCGATCGCCGCACGCTCACCATCGAAAATTCCGCCGTCACAAAAAAGGCATTTATGGCAATCAGTAGTAGCACTGATAACAACCGCAGCGCCACTTCTATCAAACTTAAATTAGGAAAACCACTCACCGCCAAAGCTCGTGTAAAACTCACGCCCTCCATTTAGGGGGAATAGGGAATAGGGAATAGGTTACAGGTTACAGATTATTCCCTATCACCTGTCACCCTGGTAAAAGAGCTAGGGAATAGGTTACAGGTTACAGATTATTCCCTATCACCTGTCACCCTGGTAAAAGAGCCAAGAATCAGAGCCTAGCTCAAACGGTTACAGGGTAAAGATTATTCCCTATCACCTGTCACCTATCACCTCTCCCCTAATCCCAATGCCCAATGCCCTTTCTACCTTTCTACAGGAATATTCGATGCCTCTAGCTTCAATTGTTGAGCGGGATAATCAGTGAGAGCAAGTGATATTTTCTTGACATCATCAAGTAAAGCTGTAGGAATGCTCACTGTACCTGAAAATGCTGGCCCATTTACAGGCAATTCTGTTGGCAAACCCTCCGTACTTGCACTCAGGGTTCGTCCTTTGTCATCGGTAACATCTAAAAAACTATACAAAAAACGCACAGAATCCTTACCTTTGTTCTGCATTTTCACTTTCAGTAGTAAATCACCACCAGAGTAGCGAGCAGATTGCACAGTCATTGTTACACCCTGACTTTGGGCAGTAACTGGAAAACCTGGTAGGGGCTTTTCTTCAACTACTTCTGGGGGTTTTTCCTCTGGCTTCTGCTTGCTGCTATTGGTTTCTTCATCATCTTCTTCGGGCTTTTCCGATTTAGCGGCTTTGGTCTTACCCTCAATTCGCGCCTTGACTATTTTCAGAATTTCTTCCTCTTTTAATAGCACTAGCCCTCCCTGTTGAGAGTTATTTGCCTTATTGCTGGCAAATTTGGTTGTGGGACGCCCATCTGGTGTGCTAACGCCTTTAAGTGCTGAACTCCCCAGGTCAAAGCCCAAAAACGCGCTTACAGAACCTGCTCCCATCATCAGAATTAACAAAATCAAAGTAAGAAGTACAGTAGAATTTATTTTCATCGCTGACAAGCTATCACAATAGAATGCTGGTCTATTTAAGAATAGTGAAGCTTTTGACCTCAATCCTTAAAGGAACTTAATCAATATTAGTTTGCACTATATCTATGAT
>NZ_JADEXF010000905.1 GCF_015207245.1 Nostoc cf. edaphicum LEGE 07299 | reverse complement strand
GTTCATAATACTATATATATATAAATGAAAACTCAAAGTGTCATAGCAATCGTAACGACTCCAACAGTAATCTCAGGAATCCTTGGAGCAATCTGGGCAATATTTTATTTCAGATATACCCAAAATATTCAAGCAAGTTTTGAATTGTTTTTCTACTTCTTTTGTGCTGGTTTTGTTGCTGGAATAGCTGGTCTAATTATTGGTTTTTTATATCAGTCGATTGTAGGTTAATAAAGTATCAGATTTGGGACGGGCATTATTAAAAAGTTCTTTGAGAAAGTACGTCAGTAGTACTGATTTTTTCATACCCAAATAGCAATAGTCAGACCAATTCAAAAAATGGTCAATGTTCCGCTCTCTAGCGGTCAAACTTTTAGATATTCTCATTGCTGCACCTTTGTTATTGTATTTCTTGCGGAAATTTTAGATTACTGATACCAACAGGACTTACGCAACTGTCACAAGCAATGGCGCGGTGTAACCGCGCCGCGCGCTGCCTCACCAGTCGTACAGAATTCATACGCTAAAGGAATAATACCGCGAATGCCACCACCATCAATTGATAAAATCCGAACGTTATTCATTGTATTTTCTACAATTTACGTCTTGAAGCCAACAGACATAATCATGCCTATTGCTATGTAGGTTTACCATCAGTGATATTACTTAAAGTTTCATCAAATTTATAAATAGTCAATATAGGAATCTGGTTAACGGGACTTAAACAAAAATTAAGCTCAAATATAACCCAAACTGGCTTTGTAAAAGGCAAACAGGTCACGATTGAGTATCAACCAATCAAAAAATCGATAAGACATAGCCGTTCTAAACGCCTCCAAAGCTTCAGTAAAAGTGTTCAGAGGCTTGTTAGCCCACCTTCGCCTTAAACCCCCAGTTAACAGATACCAAAGGAAATCCCAAGTGATTACCTACGGTAGGCGAGTACGCCGGGAGCAGATTTACTATTTATTTTCTAGTGGATTTCTAACCAGTTGTGGTGAAGTGATAACCGAATACTGTGAATTGGCTGCTGAGTTCTACAGCATTAGGTCAACAACTGGCGATTTGTGTCTGTTCTGTTCTGTTTTGTTGATATCTTATTTAAACTGCAATTCACAGACTTGTGATGCCAAATTGCCAAAACCTATGAATGTGGTTCGTAACTTCAAATTTTTCAAGCGAACGCGAGTAGGGTCTTGTACAGAGGAAAACCAAGAGCGATCGCTCTCTTCACTCCTCAAATTCCTAACCTTGCTAAAATCCCTATATTTAATCACACAAACCTACTACCATTCCTGGCAAAGGATTTGAGCAGCACCAAACTACAAAAATCGATAAACTTGTTGAATATGCTGCGTCAACAACAGGGTCAAGTATGTTGGTGGAAAATCTGGCGCGAAGATCCGGTTTGGATCTGGAGATTCGGTTTGGGAGTTTTTGTGTTAGAAAAGCTACTGCTTAGGGAAAACTGAAAACAAGACCCTGTTTTGAAGACTTTGATTGTAATTCATCAGTCGAACGCTCCAAATTACACAACAGAATTGGCAACGCATACATGAGTTAAATTCATAGTATTTATGTACTATTTATTGACAAATAAGTACTTGTTGCTAAAATCTTTTAACAAGTCAGGGTAAATTAAGTTAGTAATTTTTTAGAAGTGAAATTGCACTCAAGCGATCTAATCAGGGATTCTCATGCAAGATTTATTAGATATTGATTTTTTTATGCTTATTTAGACTTAGAAATTAATAGTGAAAATAATATATACCGCATAGGATTAGTCTCTCTGAATTTAACAAAAGATTTTTATCAAGAGAATCTAAATCAAGCTTACGAAGAAATGAGGAAGCTGAAAAATAGTAATTTATCAGTATGCGGTCATAACTTCCGCCGCTTTGATTACCCTTATCTGATTGAGCAAGAACCGCAATTATCTTCTTGGCATATAATTGACACTTTAGAACTATCAATACTCGCTTTCCCTCTACAGCATTCCCATAAGCTAAATAAAGACTATAAGCAAAGTGAATATTCAAGTAATAATCCCGTAGAAGACGCACAGGCAACTCGATTATTACTTGGTCAACAATTAGAAGCACTATTTAAAAAGCCTGATGAAGTACAACAGGTATATATTTGGCTCCTGACTTGTGGTTGCGAAGATGCAGACCTTGCATATCAACAATTTTTCCGTGATAACCTTGGTTTGAAGATTGAACAACCCGCCATAGAAATGCTGCCAGAAACAATGCTAAAGGGAATAAATCAATCCTATTTGCAGCAGCTATGGTCTAGTCCACAAACTTATGATTTTGATACAAGATTATGCGTGGCGGGATTACTGGCTTGGAACTATGAGTGCAATACCAATGAATCGAAGCAGGTTTTTTGTGATTGGCTCAGACATTTAAATGGTTTTCAAGCTGTACTTGAGAATTTGCGTCCTTTAAGTACAGATGAATTCGCTATCAGCTCTTACTTGGAATATTTTGAAATTCCCAGTTTTCGACCTTTGCAAGAAGAAGCTGTGCAAGCAATTATTAGTAATGAGCGTCCGCTTGTCCTCATGCCTACTGGCGGTGGTAAATCTTTATGCTACCAATTACCAGCTTTCATGTTCCACGAAAGGCACAAAGCGCTGACTGTCGTGATTTCGCCACTCCAAGCATTAATGGCAGATCAGGTAGCAGATTTAGAACAAGCTGGGTTTTTCTTCGCCACTTTTATCAACGGCAATCTCTCAGCAGCAGAACGTCGTCAGCGATTATCAGAACTGCGTTCTGGTTCCAAGGGTTTGCTGTATATCAGTCC
>NZ_JADEXF010000904.1 GCF_015207245.1 Nostoc cf. edaphicum LEGE 07299 | reverse complement strand
CCTCAGTTGCTTAGGAAATAATATACTTTGCGATCGCAAAGTATATCTCTTTTCACCAAAAATGCAGAAAAATCGAAATTTTTCAATTACCTATCCTTCTGCAAGGAAAAAGTACTGCCTGTATTTTGACTCTCTTATTTACGTTGCAGTGCGAAAAAAAGCACTATAATTTCGCTGACAGTACCCGCAAGCATTCCATACGCTGCTGAAGTCGCTCCGTTATGTCTAGTAAAAATCAGACTTCCACATACTATCAGGGTGAAAGCTGCGGCAACTAATGTTGCAAGGTTGATGAACCAGTTCTTTGCTCGGTGAATAAGCAGCCCTTGAAACGTATTTTGCAGTGCTAGGAGCAGAGGGAAAAATGACAGTATTTGTACAACCGGACGAGCTGCTTCCACAAGAGATGTATTATTTCCCAAAAACTGACCAAGTAACAAGAACCCTTTGTCTGTAAACCCAAGAAAAATTGGTATTACAGTAAAGCCCAAACCGACAAGAACCACAAAAGCAACCAGTGTCCGCCTAGAAGTTTCTTCATAGACAGAAATCACTACTTGTTGAATCATGCGTGTACCGTTAGCAATCGACAGAACTAACCCCCAAGCAGCAGGCCACACAGCGAGTGCAAGACTGCCATCGAATGAGCGAGCAATCAGACTTAAGAGTATTGCCCTTGCACCCCAAACAATAAGCATTGTTGAGGCTAAAGGAAGATAGTAAAAGGCGACTCCTCGAAAGGTTTTAGGCAGTTTCTTAGTTTCAGAATCTACTTGCCCTTTAAGAATAGAAATAGTGCCAAGACGCAAACAAAACCATGTGACCAGTACTGCTTCAATAAGTATGGCTCCCATCATGGTGATACCTGCAAGAAATGCCCCGTTACTTCTAAGACTGACTCCAACTGCCAGCGCCACAATTACCCAAGTTAATCGCGCCACACCTGCCCATCCTACAGCTATGCTCTTTTGAGCGCGGATAAGCAGCCCCTGAAAGAATCGTCGCCAAGCAATAACGAAAGGCCACAGGAACATCAATAAAAAAGCAGTTCTCCCTTGCGCTGCAATAAATGGGCTAACACCAAATACCTCTAAAAGAAGCCAGTTATACAAAGGCTCCCAAGTGAGTAAAAGAAAAATGCCACTGAGAGAAAGTCCTGCAATTACTGTAAATTGCCAAAGTGCGCGCCGAGATTTGACTTGCCCTCCAAGAGCAGTTGACGCATGAAGAATCATGATAATAGGGCTTTCTAGAAATACGGCAACCCCTTTGACTACCCCAACTCCGGCTAATGTCTCTTGTGGAAAGGCTAGGCGACTGAGTGCAGCAGTTTGAAGTGGATCGCCCAGAGTCATTGCCACATCAGTCAAGGAAAGAGGTATAAACTGGGCGAGTAACATCAATAGCGATCGCTGGGAGGTTGTTTTATTACCTTCCTGTTCCTGCTGAGGTGAGGTGTTCATGAAATTTTTCAGCTATGTGATGAGTCACTAAAAATACACAGGAGTCAGTGAGGCGATCGCATCATCAAGATGCTCTCCTTGTTTGAGGGTAAATCCATAACGGTCAAGCCAATCAAAATCGTAGACTGTCTCAAGATATCTATCCCCTCGGTCTGGATTGATCATCAAAATCCGCGCACCCGCACCAAGAGAGCGCGCCAGATGTAAACCACCAGCTACAATTGCCCCTGTGGAAGCACCAAGAAGCAATCCCTCACGACGTGCAAGTGCATGACACACGGAGTAGGCGATCGCCTCTGGTATCACGTAAGCTCGATTAAGCAGCGAAAGCTCTAGATTAGGTGGAAAGAACGATAATCCAACACCTGTCATCTTGTATGGTTTTGCTGGCGTTCCCATAATGACTGAACCCTCAACATCAACGCCAACAATGCGTATTTCTGGAAATCGCGGTCGAAGATAACGAGCTATTCCCATTATTTGTCCCGCCGTGCTAACACCAACCACGACAGCATCAAGATCGGAGGAAAAGTGAGCTTCAATCTCACGCGCAGTGTAGTATGAGTGGGCCTCAGCATTCAGAGGATTTAAGTGCTGACATGGATACCAAGCATGAGGAATAGTTGCGGCAAGCTCACGCGCTCGTTTCATTCTCGCCTTCTGCATCGAGCCTGATTCGTCTGCCTCATGTAACGGTACATCTACAAGTTCAGCACCGTATGCTTTCAGCATTCGTCTAAACGGTGGAGCAGTTTTTGCATCGACAACAATAATCACTCGATAGCCCCGGACTGCTCCTACCATAGCCAGACCAACGCCGAAATTTCCTGAACTTGACTCGATAATCGTACCACCAGGTATAAGAAGCCCTTCCTCCTCTGCACGCGTCACGAGATAGACTGCATTTTTCTCCTTAATTGATCCTCCGGGATTGCAGCTCTCTAACTTCAAGAAACATTCCGAGACAACACATACAGGAGAAATATTCTTGAGTTTTACAATCGGTACATTTCCTATTGCCTCGGTAACATCAGCGGCAGTAATCTTTTTCCATTTACTATGATTGTTCCATTGACAGTTAGAAACGTTCTCGAATGATGAAGATTTTGCAAGCTGATTCATGTTTAACATCCAAAAAATTCAAAAATTAGTAGGAATTATCAGGGCTGAATTAACTTGCTCATTGGAGCGGATTTTTATTTGCAATATCGTTACTACATTCTTTCATTGACGATACGAATTGTAGTGATTATTGCTTGTATAGCTAATCACCACTTAAAACTGTTTCAATTTGACCAAAAGTAAATATCAATTAGGTCTGAGCGATAACTACCTGAGCAAGCCTTTAAGTCA
>NZ_JADEXF010000903.1 GCF_015207245.1 Nostoc cf. edaphicum LEGE 07299 | reverse complement strand
GCCTTTAACTCCAAGTGGGTGCCTCAGAATTTGAGGATTTTGGTAGAAGAAGTGAAGCGTGCGAAACTGCCGATTAGATTTCTCCTAATTGCTAATGATTTATCACACAAGGTAAATCATACAACGCTTTTGATTTATCAAAAAGAAAAGGGGCTAAGTAATGGATACCATAAGCAGGAGTTTCAGCTAGCAAATATTGAACAAGTAGCAGGAGTTGTCCAAAAATGGATATGGGGTATCGATTCTAATTTTAAAGTAGAAACTAGTACAACTAGAGATATTTTAGTTTGTACCCACGGTAGCCATGATAAGTGTTGTGCGAGATATGGCGCTCCTTTTTACTTCCAAATAACAGCGAATAATGCTGATTTGTGCTTAGAGAATGTGCGAATTTGGAAATCATCGCACTTTGGTGGACATCGGTTTGCACCAACAATTATAGATTTGCCAGAAGGAAGATACTACGGTCGTCTCGATCAAGATTCATTTAGATCGATTTTGACTCGTACTGGTGATATTCAATGCTTACATCCAGTCTATCGAGGCTGGGGAATTCTGCCTGCTGCACTTCAGGTTTTGGAAAGAGAGCTAATTCTTTATAAAGGATGGGATTGGTTTAATTACAAAGTTGCAGGAAAAATTTTAGAACAAAGTTTAGACAATAGTACTATTTTAGCTGAAATTAGTTTTGAACAATCTTGTGGTTCTCTCTATACTTACCAAGCTAAACTTGTGAAAGATGAAACGAAGACTCAACAACTGAAAAGTTCATGCAATGCGACACGAGAGTTGGTAGTTACTAAATATGCTGTTGGTAGTTTTTGGATTACCTCTAGTAAGGTAATGAGTTATAGTACACAGAAATAGAGAGAGTTTTTAAACGCAGAGGGACGCCAAGGGAAGCGCAGAGTAACACAGAGTATTGCTAAGTTTAGTTCGCTATGAATTAATGAAATGCTGTATTTCGTATAACGCTACACAAATTAGTAATAAAATCTTTGCGTCCTTCTGCGTTTAAATTACAAATCAAGATAAAGGCATATTTAAGACTTTTCGTAACAGTATTTGGTCTTCTAATTTAGCTTTTAAACGACCATTCTCGATATCTCGAATCCAGCTTTGGCTTTTACCTGTGAGTTTTGCCAATTCTCTTTGGGAGAGATTCAAGTTTTTTCGCGCTTGCAAAATCTGTTCGCCGAGCAAATCTTTTGTAGCTTTGGGCTTCTTTTTGGCTTTGGCAGTTCTTGTTTTCTTTTTTTCCGATTCTGAGGTTTGCTGTTCCCATTCGGGCGGGAGTTCAAAAGCCAAAATCCGCGCATTCATTAAGAGATTCCATTTACCACGGGGGCCTGTGTCTGTGAGGCGGGTTTCAGCACCACCGTCATTAGTCCAAAATTCTAATGCTTCATCAGGATCTTCGGGAAGATCGATTAATTTTGCCCACAAAGGTTGAATTTCTGGTGGGTAAGTAACTGGATCGAAAAGTGGCTTCATTCCATAGTGATTGAGAATTTCCAAATCACTTTCAAAGGTTCGCAGCAGCCGTTTGCGTTCTTCCCGTTGTCTGGATGCAAGGGCGACTTTTTCTTCACCGTAAGCAATACGCAGCAAGGTAGGAATGGTGATGCGTTGTTCTTTGCCCATCTTGGTTTTAAACAGCAACCACAGCATTAGTCGAACTGCGCCTTCATGTTGCTGCCAAATGCTCATAACTGTGGTTAGCAGCGTTTTGGGAAGACTGCCGTATTGATAGAATGCGGTTCGCTCTTTACATGCTTGTTTGTTTAAGAAATATTGCGCCCATAAGCCTGCTTTTACTTTAAAAGTTAGCCCAATCAGATATTTGCATCCGAGATTGTCTTCTTGGAAGTGGTGCTGAATATCTACTAAATGCCATAAGCGGCTACCGACAAGAGAGAATCCGTTAATTCGACCTTGTTGGGGCCAGTCAATGGAGATAATCAGGGAGCAAGCTTGCTGAACAAGATTTTTCATTAAAGCTAGCTTGGCAGCTTTGCTCAAGTCTTTGCGTTTCTCCATCCCCAAATATTTCTCGATTTGTCGCTCATCGATCGCAAATTCTTGCTCCCAAGGTTGATCTAAGGCTGTAGCATAAGCGGCAAAAATTAGATGTATGCAAGCGGCTCTGATGTCAAGCCCCTCAATTGCTGCTATATCTGTAGCCTTGTTGTTGACTTTGAAGGGATCTTGGATATGAAATGCGATCGCACCTCGGCCTTGGTTGATTTGTCGGCTGTAACTTATGTAGCCTTCTTCATCGGTTTCCCAATGTAGCGATGTGCGCTGCGCTAGTACATTACAAGCTTCCCAAATAGCGATCGCTGAAGCAAATGGATTATTCTTGCTGTTAGAAAACAAGTCTAAACTGCTAGCATCTCTCGGTTCTATTTTGCATCTCCCCTTTTTCGACTGCCAAGGAATCGGAGAATTTGTTGGACAAGCTATTACACATTGCGGTTCTGAATAATAGCCCTCACAATTATTACAAAGACCAGGATCAATCCAGTATTCATTGTCCTCTATTCTGATTGCACCCGTAGGACATTGGGGGCGGCAGTTGTCACATCCAACGCAACTGTTGTTAGGAATTGTGTAAGGCATTTGGCTCTTTTCCCACTCTAATCGTTGAGATGTCTGGCTCAGGTCTCCCCTGGATGAGTCCTGTTTATTCATGACTCGCTACCACATATCTTTATGGCGAGAATAATCTTTTCTCACCACACTCGCCCCCCACATCCATATTGTTCGCATCCAATTGGAAGCTATTTAAGGCTTTAAAACCGAGCCGGATAAAAC
>NZ_JADEXF010000902.1 GCF_015207245.1 Nostoc cf. edaphicum LEGE 07299 | reverse complement strand
AATTAGCTCTTTTGTTAAAGAATGTTTCCAGCAAATATCGCTATGGTAATGATTTTACACTGAATGGATTAAAAAGAGCGATCGCCGAAGTTTTGACACTGTTCCCGATTTACCGCACCTACATTACGCCCGATGGAATTGGAGAAAGCGATCGCGCTACCATTCAAGAAGTAATTCGCCAAGCCAAAGAACAAGTACCCCTATTGCAGAATGAACTGAATTTTATTGAAAAGTTAATGCTGCTAGAGTTTGATAATTCTCTGACTCAAACAGAACGCGAACAGTGGATATATTTTGTCTTGCGAATGCAGCAATACAGCGGCCCGCTAATGGCAAAAGGCGTAGAAGACACCACATTATATGTTTACAATCGGTTGCTGTCGCTGAATGAAGTTGGCGGAAATCCCGGCCACTTTGGCATCGAATTAGCCAAATTCCATGCCTTTAACAAACAGCACCAAGTAACTTGGCCTCACACAATGAACACCACCGCCACCCACGACACCAAACGCGGCGAAGATGTGCGGGCTAGATTGAATGTCCTCTCAGAAATTCCCGATAAATGGGATCAGCAGGTAAATACCTGGAGTGCCATGAATCGAGGACATCGTAGCGATCGCCACGGCTTCGCTATACCTGATCGTAACGATGAGTATTTTCTCTATCAAACCCTAGTAGGGGCGTTTCCTTTTGCCGAACACGAACATACATCCTTCGTGGAACGAGTGAAAGACTATATAATAAAAGCAATACGAGAAGCGAAGGTGCATACAGCCTGGTTGCGACCTGATAGCGAGTATGAAGAAGCTTGTACCTCCTTTATTGAGAAAGTACTCGATCCTGCTATATCCGGGGAATTTCTAGATGCCTTTCGTCCATTTCAACAGCGAATTGCAGAGTATGGTATCTTCAATTCCCTTTCCCAAACTCTACTGAAGATTACCGCCCCCGGCGTACCAGATGTATACCAGGGAACAGAACTTTGGGAACTGAGTCTAGTCGATCCAGACAATCGTCGTCCCGTGGATTTTGAACAGCGACGTACTTACTTAAGCGCTATCCGCGAACAGGCAAAAACAGACATTTTGGGACTAATTCAGGAGTTACTAAACGACAAAACAGACGGCAGAATCAAACTGTTTTTAACGGCTCAATTACTCCAAGCCAGAACAAACTATGTCTCATTATTCCAGGACGGCGATTATTTACCGTTAGAAGTTCAGGGAACCTACGCCAATCACATTATCGCTTTTGCACGGCGCGAGGGGAATCAAACAGCGATCGCGATCGCTCCCCGCTTTTTAACCAGCCTCATCCAGCCAGGAGACAATCCCTTGGGCGAGTCAGTTTGGCAAGACACGCACCTGCAACTTCCCCCTGGAACTTCCCCCACTTGGAAAAACGTCCTAACTCAGCAACCCTTACAAGCTACAGAAACCCTATCAATCGCAACAGCCCTCACCCATTTCCCAGTTGCCCTCTTAATTAGCACTGCCGAGTAAAAACATAAATCAATCCCACGCAGAGAGAACCCTGTAAAACCTCAGCGTTCCTCTGCGCTTCCCTTGGCGACGGCAGTCGCTCATGGGGGAAACCCCCAGACGCTCGAGGACTCGCTAACGCTGCGCTATCGCCCTTGGCGTCTCCCCTTGGGAGAAGACCGCGCTACCTCTCCTTTGCGTTAAAAAAACAATTCTGTAATTATGACCCCAACACTTACCACCGCGCAGATTGAAGCTGTGCGTCTCCACATCAAAAAAATGTGGAAAACTTTAACGCGATCGCACGAACACTTATTACAATCTGCCAAGGATACCAAACTAGACCACAAAAGCGACACTCCTTGGATAGTCTACATTTCACCCTCAGAAGATTGTCCCAACATTCAGACTGTGTTAGAGCGATCGCTGTCTCCAAAAGATATGCAACAGCTACAAATTCGCACTTTGCCAGCAGAAGTGGAAGCGATTAAAGAGCATGGGTTACTATACCTACCAGGGCCTTATGTCGTACCAGGTGGTCGCTTCAACGAAATGTATGGCTGGGACAGCTACTTTATATTGCTAGGACTTTTGCACGATGGAGAATTGGAGCTAGCACAAAGTCAAGTCGATCAATTGTTGTACCAAGTACAACATTACGGCATTATTCTCAACGCCAACCGGACTTATATGCTGTCGCGATCGCAGCCCCCTGTCCTGAGTATGATGGTTTTGGCGTTATTCCAGCACACCCAGGATGAAGAGTGGTTAAAGGCAACCGTACCGCTGTTAGAGCAATTTTATTATTACTGGGTAGTACCGCCCCATCTGAATGCTGCAACCGGCTTATCCAGATTTTATGCCTTTGGGGAAGGCCCGGCGCCAGAAGTTTTGTTTTCCGAGCGAGATGAAGAGGGAAAAAGCCACTATGATCGCGTCAAGGAATATTACCAAACCTTTGAGGTTGAGGATTATGACGTTAGTCTTTACTACAACCGAGAAAAAGACGAACTGACCAATCTATTTTACAAAAGCGATCACACCATGCGCGAGTCTGGTTTTGATATCACCAACCGATTTGGCCCCTTCAGCGCTGATATCCTCCACTACGCTCCTGTGTGCCTCAATAGTTTCTTGTATCAGGTGGAACAAGATTTAGCGAAAATTAACTATATATTGGGGAACGAACAACTGCAACAACAATGGAGCGATCGTGCAGATATCCGCCGCGATCGGATCGATGAATTTCTTTGGGATGAAGAACAAGGATTATATTTCGATTATCATTTCCAGAGCGGAAAACGCCGCCGCTACGAATTTGCTACCACGTTCTATCCTC
>NZ_JADEXF010000901.1 GCF_015207245.1 Nostoc cf. edaphicum LEGE 07299 | reverse complement strand
TTTCAAGACTGATTACTAGTAGTTTGTCAAGTTTAAATTGATGGATAAATAAGTTCGTAGTAAGGACTTTAGTCCTTATTTTCCAAGCACTAAAGTGCTTACTACAAATCCTCAACACTATCTTGACGAAGTACTAGGCGCATTAGGAACTCGTGTATTTATGATATCCTGCGATATATCTGGGATAAACCAGTTAGCGTTTTTGCTGTTTAGAACTTTTACAGTCGGGACATTCAATTCAATCGCAGTAGTATCTGGATTCCTCTTAATTACCAACTGAGTTCCATCAAGGATCTTCAAAGCAGCGGCTCCTGTCAATTCTTCACCTTGCCCGTTAGGACTAGAAGTGAAATTTGCTACCTGGACATCATTCGGTAGATAGATGCCATCACAATCCCAGTTATTTTTAGTGGATTGACCATCAGCTAGAAAATATAGACCATTCTCGTATACGGCATCTTCATCTTCATCATCATCATTTGGTCTTTTACCGTATACCGCTATGGTATTACCTGTTTGGTTGTTGCATTGACCCCAATTGATTCCCGTCTCTAAAGCATATTTTTGCAGTGTTAATTCCTCGGTTCTTTTTTTAATTTCTTCTGGTGTCAGACCTTCAACTTGAGTTTGGGCATCTTTTGTCTGAGAGAGTTGCTTAAGAGCTTTAGTGACTTCGATGTAATCAGGGTTTTTGCTAAATTTTGGTCTATCAGCAAAAGAAGGTTGAGCAAAGGCTAGATTAGCGACAATCATTAAGACAATTAGCAGAGATTTCCAGATTTTCATGTTTTGATTCCTGTTGATGGGTAAGATATTTTGCCGTTTAAAATTCGTTTTACTCAGAAAATTGATGATGCACCTCTTTATTAGACACTTAATTTTTCTTGTTCTTCACTTGACGGCTGAGTATTGAAACCTAAAATTAATGAGAATATATAACTAGAAACTACAGATAAAAGAGTCCAAGTAACATTTTCTGTGACAATAAACACGCCCAAACCAATCAAGATACAAGGAACAAAAGTATTGCCATTTTCAGTTAAAAAGTTGGCGATCGCAGGCAAGTAGGTTAACTTATAAGCGGCATAACACCATACACCCACTAGAGTGAAGAATACACTTATAATCACCAGCAGACTATCTAATTCTGAGTTGGCAAACAGGGGCACATAGACGCTGATATTATCACCGCCATTAGCAAAGGCGATCGCGGCGACATTGCAAGTTTGTGGAGAAACAAAACTCCTAACTATAGAGGGAGAAGACGGCTCAGTTTCTTCTTCAGCTTCCTCAAATGAATTCTCTTCGCGTTTTAGTAAACTGCTCACACCAATGATTATTGGCATTAACCCAAGTAGTCTAATCCAGTCCTGCGGTATGATTAGTCCACCCAAGAAACCGGGAAGGCTAGCAACGATCAATGCTGCAAAACCGAGATACTGACCAGCAAGGATGTGACGACTGCGAAACGTTTTACTTATTTGTGAAAAAAACAACGTCAGAATGACAATATCGTCGATGTTGGTGGCAGTGAATGCAGTAATCCCTGTGGTAATTGCAGTTACTAAATCGTTCATTTGTGGATGTCCTTATGTTCATGCTTGGGCATTGGCAGAGGTGCAGAAGGAAAAAACTTACTGCAACTGCTCCCCTGCTCTTTACTTGCCGTTCGATTCCATGCCGAAGCTTTGATTTATACTTTAGTCAAACTAATCGATAGAATCAAATGCTTTTATTTGTCAAAATGATAAATGAAAGTGATTAAAATTTTCATACCAAGTCTTAGGGATACGATAAATGGCAGGAATGACGCTTGAGCAGCTAAAAATATTTCTGGCTGTGGCGCAGAACTTACACTTCACTCGCGCAGCAGAGGAGCTTTATATTACACAACCTGCCGTCAGTGCAGCGATCCACAACCTAGAGCAAGAATACGGAGTGAAACTATTCCATCGGATTGGTCGCCATATCGAGATTGCTGAAGCGGGTAAATTACTACAAGTGGAAGCGCAGAAAATTCTCGATCAAGTTTCTTTGACAGAAAGAGGATTACGAGAATTAAACAATCTGCAACGGGGTGAATTGAAATTAGGGTCAAGTCTGACAATTGGCAACTACTGGCTACCAAGTAAGATTAGTGAGTTTAAGAGCCAATATCCTGGTATCCAGATTGACTGTACCCTTGCCAATGCAGAAACGATTTGTGTCGGTACAGCGATGGGACAGTTTGATTTAGGTTTGGTGGAAGGAGATGTAAAGCCAGCGCTTCAGAATACTCTAGAGTACGAAATAGTGGCGAGCGATCGCTTACAAATTGTGGTTGGTCAAAAACACCCTTGGTTTGAGTGGGGAGAAATTGATTTAAGCCAACTAACTCAAACTCCTTGGGTGATGCGGGTGCCAGAATCTGGTACACAACAAAGGTTTGAAGAAGCGTTGCAAAATTGGGGGATCAACCTCAACGAACTGAATGTAATTTTAGTGTTCACCAGTGGTGAGATGGCAAAAGCCGCAATTGAAAATGGCGTAGGCGCAACTGGAATTTCTGAGCTGATGGTAAAAAAAGAAATCCAGTTAGGAACTCTGCGGGCAATTCGAGTTATTGATAATAAAGAAGGCAACAGTGCGATGACTACGGCGGGCTACGCCTACGCAGAAATAGTTCGACCTTTTTTCAAAATCAAGCATCGTCAGCGTTTTCAAACTGCTCTTTCCAAAGTCTTTGAACAAATGTTGATATCGTCTATGTCGGATGGTTTACATCAACATGTATCAGTTATTTAAAGGAGATTGGGGATTGGGTACAAAAGCTGTCTCTTATACA
>NZ_JADEXF010000900.1 GCF_015207245.1 Nostoc cf. edaphicum LEGE 07299 | reverse complement strand
AGGCAATGCTGGTATCCCGTCACCTTCGTCAAAGACTTACCTGCCAACCGCCCTCATAGCTTTTCCTTGTACGATGAACCTTTGGTTTTGTTCAAAGACAAAGATGGACAATTTATTTGTTTAGCAGATCGTTGTCCTCACCGTACAGCGAAACTTTCTGAAGGACAAATTATTGACGGCAAAATTGAATGCTTATATCACGGTTGGCAGTTTGGTAGTGATGGGGAATGTCTGCACATTCCCCAATTACCAACAGATACAAAAATTCCAGTCAATGCTTGCGTGCCATCCTTTAAAGTTGTGGAACGCCAAGGCATGATTTGGGTGTGGGCTGGCGAAAAAGAAACTGCTGTTGATGAAATTATTCCAATTTTGCCAGATTTAGACAAGTCAGGATTTGTGTGTGCAGACTTTATATTGGATCTGCCTTATGACCAAACATATTTAGTAGAAAATGTCATCGATCCTGCTCATGTTGCTATTAGCCATAGTGGCACTAGGGGTGGTGGTAATCGGAAAAATGCCCAACCGCTAGAAATGGAAGTACTAGAGAGTTCGGTTCAGGGGGTTAAAGGCAGGTGGCGGGGAGCTAACAAATCAAATGAAGCCTGGAAATATATTGATTTTGTTGCTCCAAGTCTTGTGCTGAACACTGCTTATATTGAAAAAAAAGATTGGACATTTGGATTAGCTTTGTATTCAATTCCTTTAGGTAAAGGGCGATGCCGTCTTTTAGCTAGAGGTTATCGTAATTTCATGACTTGGGGAGTCAAGCTGAGGCCGCGCTGGCTCGATCACTTGAATACGAACAAAATATTGGAGCAGGATTTGCCTTTGATTGCGGGACAACAGGCAGAAATTGAGCGCTTGGGAACAAGTATCAAAGAATTATATTTGCCGTTAAAAACATCTGACACATTAGTGATTGAGTTCCGTAAGTGGCTAGATAAATTTGGGTCATCTTTGCCTTTTTATCAAGGCTATTCCACATGGAAAAATATTGAGAATAGCGAGTTGAATTCAAAGCCGATTTTGCCAGACAGATTTTCACGACACACACTTATTTGTAGTTCTTGCAATCGAGCTTATCAGGTGACAAATAGGGTCAAACAAGGTTGTATTGGGGTAGCGATCGCTCTAGCTGCTGTAGCGATACTTGCAGATGATTCTAGAATCAAAATCGCAGCAATATCGGTTGCTATAGTAGCAATTGTCATCTCTGTTATGGCTCATACACTCAAAACCCGCTTTGAGCGTTCCTACACTCGTCACTAAAATAGGTACTAGGAACAGTTCGTAGTAAGGACTTTAGTCCTTATTTTCTAAGCACTAAAGTACTTACTACAAACTTTTCATTACTAGCTTAGACATTGTGCTGATAGATGTGTGGTAAATTTTCTCACCTTAAACGATTTGCTCAAACCCCTTGTGTGTTTAAGTCGCGATCGAGTTAGTGGGTCTGCGCTAAAGTAAAAATATTGGGATAAAAATCTCTGGCAGTAAATTCAACTGAATCACTAATCTTTACCACTGCGGCGATCATGTCTCAAGAGCATAACGAATCACTCCAAATTCAGGAAATCACCAAACTCAAACCGAAACATTTTGCTGATTTAGTCAGATCGGCACAACTGGTTTTCGACCCCACAGCCGGAGTTTCGGGAAGACATATAACAGTTGACTGGGAACAATTTGGAATTCCCCGTGATGTAGCGGACAATCTCAAATCACTTGGTCAGCATTATCAGTATGCATCTCCTCACATCCCTGTTGAAGACATTTGGAGTAAATTAACTCCAGAAACTCGTATTTGGTTCGTTGAAAATAAAGATCGGTTGTGGCAGCTTGAAGAAGCTTTCCCAGCCCTTGACGAAGATTAAACGGCTGAACCATTGAAAGGAATACAAATTATTTCTAGGAGTACAGCATTGCTTATTGGTGTCAACTTAAGCAACAAACCATAAGATGTAATCTAAGAACAACTTGATTGATGTTCTTAGATATACATCATGGCAAGAAACCGTCCAGCTAGACCAGCAAACCCAGTCCTGCGGCAAAAACACATATTCTAGCTAGTCACCACTTTATAGCTATGGTTACGCCCACTGCTCGCGCGTAGTGTCTCGTAGAGAAGGCATCGCCAAAGTTTTCGGTCTACTAAGTTTAGTTTGCAGTTAAAAAATCGAAACTTGACGTGAATCGGTATTTTAGGGGCTATAAAATCTTGCATGAACCTTATTAGTTTAGAAAATATGGTAGATATTGCTTTCAAGCAGCCGAAATTTTATACACAAGGAAATACAAATATGTCAGATATCAGCGGCATCAACATTCAAGGTAGCAGTAATGTTAGCGGTATCGCTGGCGGTGGTTCTCTTGCTAATCTAGGAACCATTAGCGGTAACGTGAGTATTGCCCTTAATCAGTTACCTGATGCAACCGATGCCGAGAAACCAGGAATCAAAGAATTATTGTCGCAGTTGCAAGATGCAATCATCCAATCCACATATTTGTCAGAAGAAGGCAAAGCCGAAGCGCTAGAACAGGTGAAGAGTTTGGCAGAAGCGGGTAAAAATCCTCAAGAATCCACTAAGCAAAAGACGGCAAAAACTGCAATCACCATGTTGAAAGGGATATTTACCGGCTTACCTGCTGTTGCATCCCTAGTTGAAGCGACTAATAAATTATTGCCTGCGATCGCAAAACTATTCGGTTTGGGATAATTTAAAGTGAGTTCAACAAACCTCTCACAGCCTTAAACTAAATTTCAATTCTTCCCTCTCCGACTCGGAGAGGGACGGTTTTACGTAGTAAAACCAGGGAG
>NZ_JADEXF010000899.1 GCF_015207245.1 Nostoc cf. edaphicum LEGE 07299 | reverse complement strand
AAATGATAGGGTGGTAGAGGTTCGCTCAGTGCCAATTGCCAGTGTGAGCATTGTACCTGCCAGAGGGAGAACTGCTGCGTACTGAGCGTTGAATCGTTACGCTGTGCCAAAAAGTGGATTTGCCGCACATCTGACTGTCGAGTTTCACAGATAACATTTGTATATGCTTTGAGAATTAACTCGTTCAAGAGTTCCCACTGTTCGCATTGTTGTGCTTGAAATGCTTGCTGTGTTTGGTAGCGTTGTTTTTTAGCTAATAAATAGGCTTTTCCCCTGACATCAATAGTGTCAGAATCGTTAAGCAAATCACAGGGTGTCAATTTTAAAGTGTATTCAACTTTGTCTGCTAGCTCAGTTAGGGTTTCTAGATATTGCTCTTGATGGTTTTCTAGATAATTCAGCAGTTTTTCTACAGAGGTAAAACCCCTCCCAAAGCGTAGGGGAAGAAGGGGAGTTTGTTGAAAAAGTTCTCGAATTACGCGATCGTGGTTTAATACAGCTTGAAGTAAACGCTCATCCGTTGCCTGTATTACCTCCAGTGAGATTTCCGGCTCTACGATCGCACCTAAACCAGAAGAGTAAACTAGTTCAATATTCCTTTCCATCCCGAAGGGTAGAACGAGCGGTGATGCGGTCGGGACTAGAAGAGCATAAACGTATATTGACATAAACTTGGGATACTTATTCTGTAATTAAGTTTGTACACATGAAGTTCTCCGGGACACTTCTTTTTAGATCAAAGGTGTTTCCGGAGAGTAAGTATCGCTGTGTGCAATGTTCTCTCAAACCTAACCCCCAGCCCCTTCCCTACAAGGGAAGGGGAGCAAGAATCAAATCCTCTCTCCCTGTGGGGGAGAGGTTTGGAGAGGGGTTTTAAGGATAAATTGCACATTGCGTTAAGTAGCTTCCGCTCTGAACTTCTGTGTTTTTTTCAAATAAGAGACTATTGAGATTGGTGCTGATTGGCAAGCATTTGGTATGTAACTTGGAAATCATCATTTGTAATCTGAATCAAGCTGGAGTCAGTCAATCCTTGGGCGCGGTATCGACGAATTGCGCTTAAAGCAGCTTGATTGCTCAATAAAGCCAAGTCTGCACCATTCCAACCCTCGGTAACTGTCGCCCAGGTTTCTAAATCGACATCAACCAGGGGACGATCTAGATTGTGAACTCCTAAAATCGCTAATCGACTGGCCCGATCTGGTAGATCGATTTTTATTTGTAAGTCCAATCTTCCTGCTCTGAGCAAAGCAGGATCGAGCGCTTCTGGACGATTGGTTGCTCCTACTAACAGTACTTTCGGGCATTCATGCAACCCATCTAGTTCGGTGAGCAGTTGACCGACAACGCGATCGCTAACTCCAGAATCACCAGTAAATCTTCCCCGTGCTGGTGCCAGGGTATCAATTTCATCTATAAACACAACGCAAGGAGCTGCTTGCCGAGCTTTGCGAAAGAGTTCTCTGACTGCTTGTTCTGCGGCACCTACCCACCGACTTAGTAATTCCGGGCCATTCACAGCAATAAAGTTGGCTCTAGCCTGAGATGCGATCGCTTTTGCCAGTAACGTTTTTCCGGTTCCAGGCGGCCCCCACAACAGAATCCCACGGGGTGGCTTGGCTTTGGTTTGCTCGTATAGTTCGGGATAGAGAAGTGCGCCCTCTACAGATTCTTGAAGTTTTTGTTTCACATCATCCAATCCACCAATGTCATCCCAACTGACGCTCGGTACTTCAACTGCTACATCCCTGAGAACTGAGGGTTTTATCTCCTTAATTGCTTCGAGAAAATCCTGCTGCATGATAGTCATGTTCTCAGGAACGGGACTGTTGAGCGAGGGAACTTGACGACGAAGGGCAATATAGGCTGCTTTTTGACAAAGAGCTTTGATATCGGCGCCGACAAAACCGACGGATAAATCGGCGATCGCTCCTAAACTAACCGAAGTCTCCAAAGGCATGGCACTTGTCAAAATCGTCAGAATTTCCAATCGTCCATTGCGATCGGGAACCCGAAACTGAACTTCGCGATCGAAGCGTCCCGGACGACGCAGCGCCGGATCGAGATAATCGGGACGATTTGTTGCCGCTAATACAATTACGCCCTCGGTTTTGGCAAACCCATCCATTAACCCAAGCAACTGCGCCACTAGTCTTTTTTCAACTTCGCCTTCTACTTGGCTGCGATCTGGGGCAAGGCTGTCAATTTCGTCAATAAATATCAAGCAGGGAGCAGAACGAGTTGCTTTCTCAAAAATACTTCGCAAACGAGCTTCTGCTTCCCCGTAATACTTGCTCATCACCTCTGGGCCATTGATGGGAATGTAGTTTAACTCTAACTCTTCTGCCAAAACACGGGCTGTTAAAGTTTTTCCCGTACCGGGCGGGCCAACGAGCAAAACCCCACGCGGAGGCTCTAACCCTAATTTCACCAATAAATCTGGACGTTTAAGTGGAATTTCAACTAACTCTCTGATTTCTTGGAGAACATCAGCCAAGCCGCCGATACCTTGCCAAGAAGCTTTTGAGTTCGTCCGAGCTGATGGGGGGGTGACATCAGTATCATCCGTTGGTGTAGTGCCAACGGTGGAATTGGATCTGACTCGGCTGGAATTACTTATTCTCGGAATATTGCCTTGCCGGGGAATACTACTGAGATTATGAGAGCGAATTTGAATAGAAGTTTTTAACTCCCCTTTCTCTACTTTTTCTTCTAAAGCTTTGGCAATTTCTAATAGGTGTTCAAATCCTTTAAATATGTCGTCCATTGATTTTACTTAGAGGTTGTTTGAAAAGTGTTTCACTGTGATTTTGGGCACTTTTAGATCC
>NZ_JADEXF010000898.1 GCF_015207245.1 Nostoc cf. edaphicum LEGE 07299 | reverse complement strand
ACCATTATGTTATTACTATAATTTAGGAACGCACTGCGGGGAGAGCGAGATGGTAAGGCTGGGAAAGCTGTAGGCCTAAGTAAAGACCCCAAATAGGTTTATTTCTTATCCAGCGATCGCAACTATCTGCTGTTTCCAACACCAGCAATAAACCCTGTCTCTTTAAGCAGCAGCCCTAGTTCTCTGTGACGAAGTTTAGTGTCCTTGTTGTTGTTTTCCCACATATCAGAAAAGAAGTCTTGCATCAGCGCAATGATGCTGCGGTACTTGACGATGCTGGCAACATAAAACTTATCTAACTTCATGACTCCATCAGCATCTATCTGCTCAATGTTGTCGAATAATATAGAGCGCAGTTCATAAGGTTTTAAGCCTTCTTTTATGCCATATTTTTCCATAATCCTGCGTTTATCTTTCTCCGAACATAAATCATACGGCGATCGAATCAGATGACCAAGATTCCGCAAGACTTCTCCGTAGTCATAAAATGTGTTCTGCTTAAAGAAAAACTTTTCATCTTTCGTCAACGTAAAACTCTTATCAAGTACCAAACCAAAATCGGTCAAATATGTCTGCTTGCCGTCGGTGAGAATATTGCGAAAATGTGCGTCAAAGTGGATAATTCCCTTCTTTCTCAAAAAGGTAATCGTCGTGCGTAAGTCATCCAGGGGTTTTTGAAGTTTGTTGGGGTTGTCTTGCAGCCATGTTTCCAGAATATGTGGTATGTATTCTAGAAATAGAACCAACTCATAGTTAGCGATCGCTCTATCTAACATATAATTGCCAGCGTTGGTACTATTGCCCCAGTACTCCACATAACTTTCTAGACGCGACTTCTCGACATCCGCACGCCGCCCGAAGAAAGGAATAATCCGATAATGGTACATCAGTGGGAAGGTAGCAATTACCCCCGACAATACCCAGTTAGTTGTCTTGATATGGGTAACAAGTTCCCGGAAGACCCCAAAACCAGTGGAACCGAAGCCGTAATTACAGTAAGTCGGCAGATGATAGAGGTTTCTGGTGGAGAAGAGATTGTCAAATTCGATATTTGTAACCGGAACACGTTTCACAAAGACCTTGGATTCCCCAAGGACGATGGTGTGATTCATTCCCCAACCCGTACTCGACTCATTCGACTCACTATTGTCAAATAGAGAACGCAATTGTGCATTATCCAACTGAGCGATTTGCGAACTGAGCTTGAAGTATCTCTTTCTTCTAAGTTCTATATGCTTCTTAGGCATTTTCTCCCGTCCAGCCACAGCATAAGAGACTGTAAGCAACACATCCTTGGCTAAAGACGCGATGAATCGCGTCTCTACAAGGCAAATAATTGGGAGTAGTTCAGGTAGTGTATTCGGCGTTAATCTTCACGTAGTCATAACTCAAATCACAACCCCAGGCTTTACCCACACCATAACCATTGCCAACATTAACGGAGATTAATACCGTATCCTGTTGCAGATAAGCACCCACCGATGCTTTTTTCAAATAAGCACTTGCTGCTGCACGGTCAAATTCTAGAGGTTGCCCATTTTCTAACATTAAGAAATCCCCTAGCTTAATTTGCAGGTTTTCTTGCTCAAAGGGCACACCTGCGCGTCCAGCAGCGGCGGCGATGCGTCCCCAATTTGGATCGCGTCCAAAGATTGCAGATTTAACTAAGGATGAACCAGCGATGGTTTTGGCTATTTGTCGGGCTGAGATTTCATCATGAGCGCCAGTCACTTCCACTTCAATGAGACAGGTTGCGCCTTCACCATCACGAGCGATCGCTTTGGCTAAATGCTGGCAAACTGCTGTTAACATCGCCTCTAATTTCTCTGCTTCTGCGCCCCATTCTATAATTGCTGGGGTGCGAGATTGACCGTTTGCCAAGGCAATTAAGCTGTCGTTGGTGCTGGTATCACCATCCACAGTAATGGAATTAAAGCTTCTATCAGCTGCCCTTGCTAACATCTGTTGCCAAAGGTGAGGCGAAACCACAGCATCACAAGTAACAAATGCCAGCATGGTTGCCATATTGGGGTGAATCATGCCGGAACCTTTGGCAATACCGCCAATTCGTACTGGGCGGTCGCTTATAGTTGTCTCTAGGGCAATGGATTTTGTTACCAAGTCTGTAGTGATAATCGCTCCGGCGGCGGCATCTGAGCCTGTGTCTGATAGTGCTGTTACTAGCTTGGGAATTCCACTTCGCAAAGCATCCATCTTAATTCTTTGACCAATCACGCCAGTGGAAGCCAATAAGACAGATTCAGACGAGATGTTCAGTGCTTGGGCTATTGCCATAGCAGATTCTAGGGTATCAAGGTAACCTTGAGTTCCGGTAGCGGCGTTTGCTTGTCCGGCGTTGCAGAGGATGGCACGAGCGCTCTGTTTAGCTTGCAAGCGTTGGCGACAATATTCTACGCAGGCAGCTTTAACTTGGCTGGTGGTGAATACACCCGCTGCGATCGCTTCCACCTCTGAGAATATCAAAGCTAAATCTGGCAACCCCGAAGGTTTCAAACCTGCGGTAATTCCCGCCGCCTGATACCCCCTTGGTGCTGTGATACCACCTGTTATTTCTTGCCAATCTGTCATTATTCTTCCTTACAACTATCAGGTTGGATAGGTCAATTTGTACTTTACAAAAGTGCTGAGTTAGGAGTTACGAGTTAAGAGTTATTAGTTTCCCTCTACTCCCCACTCCCTTTTATTGTGAGTTTATTTGCTGATGGCAATAATAATGCACCAGTTGGCGATTGGCATAATTGTTTTTACCTTTCTTATGACGAAAAACCAAAACAAAAAAAGATAGCCACTTGAGCCACCCTCTAGATTG
>NZ_JADEXF010000897.1 GCF_015207245.1 Nostoc cf. edaphicum LEGE 07299 | reverse complement strand
GCTTTATAAAAAATATATTTACATATAATTACGGTTAATGTTTTTTGTTAAATATCCAACAACATTAGTTAAGTTTGAAAACGTTTATATGGATTTATACACCACTAGAGTGACCTAAATATGATTTACGCACTGGATAATATGTCGTGTTTTAGTAAGTTGACTTTTTTCAAACAATTATCATCGGCTTTATTTAAACCTCTTGATTTTGTTATCCTGTAATTAATGTTTGTTACTTATAAATAATATATTTTTTTGTATCAGAATTATGATGCAGATGAGCGAATGATTGAGCGACTTCAGACACAGGGCAAAACCGCAGTGATTCCCCCCAAGCGCAACCGTACTATCCTTTGTGACTACGATAAAGAATTGTACAAAGCCTGTCATTTAATTGAAAACTTCTTTGCCAAACTCCAAGCAGTATCGAGCGTAGGCGCAGCCCGTCGTAGACATCGCTACGCGCTATGACAAACGCGCTGCAAACTTTATGGGTGCAATTTATCTGGCTGCTTCTGTCATTTGGCTCAATTGATGACACGCCTTACTACCCCGATAAACTAGGGTTTTACTGCCTGAGTAGATTTGTGCAGTAATGCGATAGCCAGGAAACGCATATAATGTATCCAATATTACTAACATTGCGGACTATGTTCATAATTATTGTTTCTATGGCTTATTATTTCCGCGTAAAAACTATCCTCATCATGAAATAGGATTTTTTTTGTTTAATTTGTATTAGAAAATATGACTTTTAATATATTTTTACTAAATATCTGAATCTTGAACTGTAATGTTTCCTCATCAATTTAAGTACATATCAAAACCTCAACCACAACCCCTCTTTGAACTTATGAAGAAAGAAGAGAAAACACAGCTTTACCGGGCTAAGGTAAAGCTGTACCTCACTAAATAATGATGATTTATCAACATAAGTGTTTTTGAACTAACTATTTTTATCCGCTTTTAATCGGACACCAATATAGATGGTGTATTTTTGGCTGCGATAATAATAACGAGCACAAATACTACTTGATTTTTTGTTTAATAAAAGTCACAACCTGAGTTAGCTGTTTCTTCAAACCATCAATTTCTGCTTGCATTTTGACAATTTTCTCATTCAATGCATTAATTTCTGCCTCAGAGACTCCTCCAGTACTGGGGGTTGCGACGCTAGGAATTACGACGCTAGGGGCTACTACCGTACTATTGGCAACACTAGAGGTTGATGATGTGCCATTTTTGACGGTCACTCCTGCTCCTACTGCGACTAGTTCTGGGCGTGGCTGTTTCGCCTTAGCCATAGCTAACTTAATCGCGCCGATTAGTTGTTTCTGATCAAAAGGCTTGCCCAAAAATTCAAAATATTCAAATGGTTCTGTGATTTTCTCAGTTACCTCTTCCTTGCGACCAGACATGATCACTAAAGGAATTTTCCTTAACTCTGGATCGGCTTGAACTTTCTGGAAAACCTCCCAGCCACTCATTTTAGGTAACAGGAAATCCAACATAATCAGGCTGAGTTTTTCCTGAAGAATGAAATTTAGTCCTTCCACACCGTCTTTTGCTTCTAGTACCTCAAAATTGCCCGGAGGCAACATTTCTCGTACTTTTACCCTGACAACTGTAGTGTCATCGATAACTAAAATCTTGTTGCTTGCCACGACTGTTTGCTCTAACAGAAACTATAAGTGTAAATAGCGGCTTTGCCGATTGTCCTTGAGAATCCTCCCACTATATACATAATTTCTAGCAATTGGGGGATAGTATATTTCGGTATAAATGACATTGTTAGAGGTGTTTTGCAAAACTTTTGCTTGCGCTCTTTTAAATTTGTGTCATTGTGATATTTAATCAACAGACCACTACATCTATATCCGCATCTTGCTTGGATGTCTATGATTTCGTCACAACGAGCCGAACTAAAGTCTGAAATTATGGCAATGCCTAGCTGGTTACGTCGCCCGATTGGGAAAGCCAGTGAAATCTCTACGGTACAACGCATTATTAAGCAGCGCCAAATCCACACGATTTGCGAAGAGGGTCGCTGTCCCAATCGGGGGGAGTGCTATGCCCAAAAAACTGCGACTTTTTTGCTAATGGGGCCTACATGCACGCGCTCTTGTGCTTTCTGTCAAGTAGATAAAGGTCATGCACCAATGCCTCTTGATTTAGAGGAACCTGAAAAGGTCGCCCAGGCGGTGCAGCTTTTGGGATTGCGTTATGTAGTGCTGACTTCTGTAGCGCGTGATGACTTGCCCGATCAGGGTGCAGGGCACTTTGTAAAGACGATCGCGACTATCCGCCAATTGAATCCAGAAACTCAAATTGAAGTGCTGACCCCAGATTTTTGGGGTGGTGCTGGTGTTGGGGAGTCAGGTCAACGCCAGCGGATAGCGATGATTGTCAAAGCCAAACCAGCTTGTTTTAATCACAATATCGAGACAGTGCAAAGGTTAACTGGCCCAGTGCGCCGGGGAGCCAAGTACGATCGCTCCCTCTTGGTGCTGGCTACGGTTAAAGAAATCGATTCGACAATTCCCACCAAATCAGGTTTGATGCTGGGACACGGAGAAACAGTTGATGAAGTTATTGAAGCAATGGCTCATTTAAGGGCTGTGGGATGCGATCGCTTGACTATCGGGCAGTATATGCGTCCTTCTCTAGAACATTTGCCAGTCCAAAAATATTGGACTCCAGAGGAATTCGATCGGCTTGGCAGATTAGCATGGGAAATGGGATTCAACCATGTTCGTTCTGGGCCTCTGGTTCGCAGTTCCTATCATGCTGGAGAGTAGGGAGTAGGCAGTGGGGAGTAGGGGGAGATGAGGGG
>NZ_JADEXF010000896.1 GCF_015207245.1 Nostoc cf. edaphicum LEGE 07299 | reverse complement strand
ACAGGTATAAATACTGGGGCAATAGTCAAGGGTAAGAGTTTGGGCTACTCAGATTGAATTAAGAAAGTTAGAACAGAGATGAGGTATCTCTAATCCAGCTATTTCTAATACGGAACTAGCAAGACGGAAGTAGCAAGCTTGAGATTGCCAGACTACGTTAAACAAAAAAATTATCAGAGGCGATATATGGAAATCGGTGTTCCCAAGGAAAATAAGGATCAAGAATTTCGGGTCGGGTTAAGTCCTTCTAGTGTGCGGGTGCTGCGAGAAAATGGTCATAGCATCTTCGTCGAGACACAAGCAGGTAATGGTGCTGGATTCTCTGATGACGACTACAAAACTGCTGGAGCCGAGATTGTCCCCACATCAGAAAAGGCTTGGAATCGGGAATTGGTTGTTAAAGTTAAAGAGCCGCTGACCTCAGAGTATAAATTTTTGCAAAAAGAGCAGATATTATTTACTTATTTACACTTAGCAGCCGATCGCAAATTGACAGAGAATTTAATTGATTGTGGCACAACTGCGATCGCCTACGAAACTGTAGAACAACCTAGTGCTAACAGATTACCCTTGCTCACCCCCATGAGCGTAATTGCCGGTCGGCTAGCAGTACAATTTGGGGCCAGATTCTTAGAACGTCAGCAAGGTGGTAGAGGTGTACTTTTGGGCGGTGTCCCTGGAGTTAAACCGGGTAAAGTAGTAATTTTAGGTGGCGGCGTTGTCGGCACAGAAGCAGCTAAAATTGCCGTAGGCATGGGTGCGATCGTGCAGATTTTAGATGTGAGTGTCGAGCGCTTATCTTACTTAGAAACCCTCTTTGGCTCTAGAGTCGAATTGCTTTACAGCAACTCTGCTCATATTGAAGCCGCAGTTATTGAAGCCGATTTGCTCATCGGTGCAGTTTTAGTATTAGGACGTAGAGCACCAATACTAGTATCCCGCGAATTGGTCAAACAAATGCGTCCTGGTTCGGTAATAGTTGATGTAGCCGTTGATCAAGGCGGTTGCATAGAAACTTTACACCCTACATCCCACACAAATCCCGTATACATTGAAGAGGGTGTGGTGCATTATGGCGTTCCCAATATGCCAGGAGCAGTACCTTGGACAGCAACTCAGGCACTTAATAATAGTACATTACCTTATGTTGTCCAGTTGGCAAATTTTGGAATTATGGCACTGGAGGTTAACCCAGCATTAGCTAAGGGTGTGAATGTGCAAAATCATCGCTTAGTGCATCCTGCTGTACAAGAGGTATTTCCTGATTTGGTAAATTAAGATGTGCCAGGATTAGGCGATCGCTTATTTTAATAGAGGTAGCGATCGTCAATCAGATTAATTTTTTTGCTTTATGCGCGGATGGGTAGGTGTACAAAATGAGAAGGAGCGAAAAAGGCTGTACGCTCCTTCTAGACAAGATTTTGAGGCAATGGTACTTTCAAACCATCCGCGCACCTTATGGGGAATGGGTTTCAGCGATTTGCATCTTGTGATATTACTATTCCCTATGTTATGATTCATTCATTCGCGCAACTGAACCTTGAAAACCAAATACAGCAACGCTTTCAGAAGCCAGCAATTGCAATTAACTAAAATCCCTATTAGGGATTGAAACGCATCTTTTCAAAAGGATTTAAGTCAATTAAGCAGATTGCAATTAACTAAAATCCCTATTAGGGATTGAAACAATCGTCCTTACGTTCGCTACGGCAAGGGTACGCATTGCAATTAACTAAAATCCCTATTAGGGATTGAAACATATTCCAAGTAGCGGCGTTTCTGCCGGGAAAATTATTGCAATTAACTAAAATCCCTATTAGGGATTGAAACGAGAGGAAATATTCACCATTGCTAAGGACATGATTGATTGCAATTAACTAAAATCCCTATTAGGGATTGAAACGTAACGATAGCCGCAGTGTCCAAAATTCTGATTTTGATTGCAATTAACTAAAATCCCTATTAGGGATTGAAACCCCGATTTTCAAACGGAGTTGTTTATACGCCAGAAATTGCAATTAACTAAAATCCCTATTAGGGATTGAAACGGGTCTGGCGTGAGCGTGGGCTGAAAATTGTGAATATTGCAATTAACTAAAATCCCTATTAGGGATTGAAACTCTGAGTCTGGAGGGACTGCTGCAACCATAGATGATTGCAATTAACTAAAATCCCTATTAGGGATTGAAACCTAAAACAGCTTGTCCTTGTGCATATAAGTTTCTTATTGCAATTAACTAAAATCCCTATTAGGGATTGAAACAAGTTTCTGCCTTACTGACGGGCTATTAAGTTCAATTGCAATTAACTAAAATCCCTATTAGGGATTGAAACCCTAATACAATTAGTTATTCACCTTTTCAGATACAATTGCAATTAACTAAAATCCCTATTAGGGATTGAAACAACTTATATGTACCGCGCTGGTATCCCCTTGAGAAATTGCAATTAACTAAAATCCCTATTAGGGATTGAAACTTTAGAGAAGGAAATTCAAAATTTTCTTTAGATGAATTGCAATTAACTAAAATCCCTATTAGGGATTGAAACTTTTTGGAGTGAAGATTTGGAAGTTGGGAATTCTCCCTCAGTATTGCAATTAACTAAAATCCCTATTAGGGATTGAAACTTTTTGGAGTGCCAGGATTATTTAGGGGGCCTCACATTGCAATTAACTAAAATCCCTATTAGGGATTGAAACTTGAGTTCTCTCTTTCTGGTGATTTTCTCAAAATTGCAATTAACTAAAATCCCTATTAGGGATTGAAACATGGCAGATTGCGACCCTCCAATAAGTCAAAGGATTGCAATTAACTAAAATCCCTATTAGGGAT
>NZ_JADEXF010000895.1 GCF_015207245.1 Nostoc cf. edaphicum LEGE 07299 | reverse complement strand
GATTAGATGTAGAAACCATTTAGCACAATGCTTAGTGTGCGTACTATTATTATAACTGAAGTAATATTTTTTAGCATTAGCTGCTTTACATCTATCTTAAGGAAGAACTTGAATCAACTGCTACTCTTTTACTGTACCAAGAATGCGGTAAGAGCCAGGTAATTTAGAGGACTGGTCAGCATAGATCCAAGCATAGCTCAAAACTGGTATTTGCGAAATAGAGGCTACTTGTTCTTTAAATCCAGACATTTCGGCTTTCATGACCTTTCGTTCTGGGTAAAAAACAGAGTGTTACTAGAATTATTGGCTTTATAAATGACCGCTCAGGACTTGAAGATTGTACAATCATAAAAATTGAAAAAAGCTTTTGATTTTCCTAATTAACATAATTTATTCAGACATAGACGCGTACAATGCTAATTTCAAAATTACAAAAATTTTTAACAGCACCTATTACTCAAAAAAACAGACAAAATCAATCTAGATTGACTGTTGTTTTTTGGTACAGTCTCAGTCTAACTTTTGCTATTGGTTATATTTTTATGGGGGTGCGACAAGCTTTCACCAGCAAATATATAGTGAGCGACGATGCACGGGAATATATTTCTTGGATCTATCGTTACTTTAACCCAGATTTATTTCCTGGAGATTTAATTGCTGATTATTTTCAGTCGGTGACACCAATTGGGTATGGTATTGTTTATAAAATAATTGCAGCTTTAAATATAGATCCAATTTTATTTGGCAAGATTTTTCCATTAGTACTGGGAATAATTACAACTAGCTATTGCTTTGTAGTTTGTATGGAGCTATTACCAGTACCAATGGCAGGGTTTATCGCCTCTTTACTTTTAAATCAAAGCCTTTGCCTTCATGATGACCTATTTTCTGCTACTCCTAGAGATTTTATTTATCCCCTGGTTTTAGCTTTTATATATTATTTAATACGCTCGTCTGTAGTTGGTATATTAATTGTATTTGCGCTTCAATGTTTAATCTACCCTATCATAGGTTTTATCAATTTATTAATTTTGCTTTTGAGATTATTTCGCTGGCAGAATGGGCAGATAACTATTTCTCATAACCGAAAAGATTTTATTTTATTTGTAGCAGCCGCTATAACTGCTGGCATCCTAATTTTACCTTATACTATTCAATCATCACAATTTGGCCCGACAATTACTGCTGCTGTTGCGAAAACTATGCCAGAGTACTGGGATGGAGGAAGATTCAGGTATTTTACTCATAATATTATTAGTTATTGGTTTGATGGTAGAGATAGCGGTTTTTTTGCTTTAATTGCACCTCCTCAATTATTATTTGGTTTATTATTACCAATTATCCTGAAATTTCAATCTCGCTTTTTCCTAACCAAAGAAGTAAAGGATGAAGTCAAACTATTACTACAGGTAGTAATAGCTAGTTTAATCATGTTTTTTACTGCCCATGCCTTAGCTTTTAAACTGCACTGGCCTAGCCGCTACACCCATCATACTTTTAAGATAGTATTTGCTCTTGCAGCAGCAATCTCTATTACCTTAATTTTAGATGCTACATTTCGATGGTCGAGACAAAATGGCAGACAAATTTTAATCTTAGGGACTATTACGATCCTTGGTGCTGGACTCGTTTTGTACCCTAGTAGCTTAAAAGTTTTTCCCAAAACCCCTTATTTAGCAGGTCAAGCCCCAACATTATATAATTTTTTGCAAAAGCAACCGCAAAATATTGTCATAGCCTCTACTTCCCAAGAAGCAGATAACATACCCATCTTTGCTCAAAGAACAATTTTGGTGGGTAAAGAATATGCATTACCGATCCATACAAAATATTACGCTCAATTTCGCCAGCGGATGATTGACCTTATTAATGCCCAATATACTGATGATATTAATCAGATTAAAGACTTTATTCAAAAATACCACGTAACTTTTTGGTTATTAGACCGTTCTGCATTCCTTTCAGAATATATAACTAAAAACACTTGGCTACAACAATATCAGCCAGCAGCACAACAAGCGAACGCAAATTTACAGAAGGCTCTACCTGTTTTAGCAACATTAATTAACTCTTGTGCAGTTATTGAAACTGATAATTTAGTCCTTCTCAAAACAGAATGTATCAAAGCAGTATCGAAGACTTGAATATAATGTCTTAGGGAAGAACTTGAATCAACTGGTACTCCTTTACAGCGCCGATAATGCGGTGAGGTCGAGATAATTGAGAAGACTGGTTAGCATAGATCCAAGCATAGCTCAAAGCTGGTACTTGGGAAATAGAAACTACTGGTTGAGGGCGAGTAGGAAGATAGAAATTAAGCAGTACTTTTGTTTTAGCATCCATCTCTACATAGTACGTAGGATGAGATTGGAGAATTGAAGCGATCGCACTTTGTTGTAAAAAAGTTTTTAAACCAGAGTTATAATCACTTAATAGACCAATGCTACCTATTGCCGCCAAGGCCAGCCAACAGGGAATTAACCAACCTGCAATCCAATAACGCGCTGTGAGAAACTTTTTGTCAAAGTGGTAACGAGCAATCCACACCACAGGTAAAATTAACCAACCCAAGCCCATAGCCAAGCCAATAGTTGCATACTTGCGGATATCAGAACTACCCCAGCTAAAAATGCCAATACTCGCTATAACAAGTAAAACACCTAATCCACCCAAGCCATAACTGAGGTTTCGAGGGAGATTCTTCTTTGCAAAAAGATTTAATGCATTTACTTTACCTTTTTGAAGAGGTAATTGTGGGATAATTCCTATTTGATAAATATTACCTAGCCAGTTTAAACCCACAGATGCAAACAAAGCGATGAACGGATAAAGGC
>NZ_JADEXF010000894.1 GCF_015207245.1 Nostoc cf. edaphicum LEGE 07299 | reverse complement strand
GTCCAAATTCTACCCGTAAAAATTACTACTTTTGCTGATATATCAGAAAGCTTTTCATTTTTCCATAACTTAACTACCAAAGCATATCTCTAAAGTCATAAAAATACTTTATTCAAAGAATAATTTATAACGCTCTCTGAGGAACTGTTTAGGTAGAAGCAGCTAGGAGACTAGAAGTCTTTTGACTGAAAACTTCTATAAGCGCTCAAATAGAGCTTGATTTGCTAAAAAACAGACTTAAGCTCGTTCCCAAACCTGAGAATATGTCAATAAGCTTTCAAATACTTAATTTGTATACCATAATTACTGGGATAATCGCCAACATTGAGCTTTTCCATTTTTAATTTCTTGTTTTGCGAATTTTGAGTTGCTGAAGATGCAAAACTTAAACCCATCAAAACAGGATAAAAGTGAAGTAACTCTATCTTTTTAGTCAGATGTAACAGAGTTAAACCATTAGCTTGTAATTTATTCTAGGGGTGAGTCATTTGGTAAGTGTAAGATATGAATAGAAGAGATGACACTAAAAATATAAGAAATATCTTCCAAGAACTTTAAGTCAAAAGCCAGAAAGACTGTTTTCATTTAACCATCAGAATTCAAACCTATCGAGAGACTTACACGAACAAGTCGCCATAGGCAACACCAGGCACCTATGGAGGAAAAACCTCCTGCGCTGCTTCCCCAACGCACTTCTCACCACTGAGACTGCTGTCCATCCCACAATAGAGTTCTATGGGAGTGAGTGTCTCGATTCCCTTTTCAATTCCTGCAAGATGAAAGTCTAGGGGCTTTTATATGTCGCAACTAAATACCTTGATGCTACATTTAAAAAGCCGATTTCAGACTTCAAAAAGGGCATTAGCTAGAAATTTTAGCAAAAGTCACCCATTTATTTTGACAAATTCGTAATTTTAGGACTTGAGCTGTTTCTAGTTAGTTCAAGTGATAATACCAGATGAGTCATCCCTAAATTTATTAGTTTTAGGACTTACGCAAAAATAGCTAAAAAGCTTAATTTATCGAACCTCCTTCTCTGTCAGAGGCTGACGCCAACGCGCAGTGTCTCCCAGAGAAGAATCATACAGTATTGCGTAAGTCCTAAGTCTGTTGAGAAAAATTTTTAACTCGAAATTTTTCAACTAACCACTCAAGAGAGCTTCGACAAACTCATAGCTCGAAAAGGGTCGTAGGTCTTCAATTCCTTCGCCAGCACCAATAAAGCGAATGGGTAAACCTAGCTGCTGTACAACAGCAAGGGCAACGCCGCCTTTGGCAGTGCCATCTAGCTTGGTTAAGACAACACCGCTGAGTTGGGCAGCTTGGGAAAAAACTTCGGCTTGCCGCAGCCCATTTTGACCTAAAGTGGCATCTAGAACTAATAGTGATTCTACTTTGGCATCTGGGGCTTTTTTGTCGATAATTCGCCGGATTTTACCGAGTTCATCCATTAAATTTTTCTTGTTTTGCAGTCGCCCAGCTGTATCTACCAGAAGTAATTCGGTTTGACGCGCTTGGGCGGCTGCGATCGCATCAAATACAACTGCTGCCGGATCTGTATTTTTTCCCGGATTGGCAATTACATCCACGCCACTTCTACTACCCCAAACCTTCACCTGTTCCACGGCGGCGGCACGGAAGGTGTCTGCTGCGCCAATTAGGCATTTATAGCCAGATTTTTGTCCCAGGTGGGCAATTTTGCCGATGGTAGTGGTTTTACCGGCACCATTTACCCCAGTGATTAACCAAATATTTAAGGTTTCTTTTTCTGGGGTAAAGGTAGTTTTATGAGATGTTTTGCTCGGTGCATCCAGCATATCCCGAAGGATTTTTTTCAGGAAAGCGATCGCTTCTTCAGGTGCGGTAACTTCTTCTCGCAGTTTTGTCTGTAGGGCATTGATAATAAAGTCTGTCGCTTCTACACCCACATCAGCTTGTAAAAGCAATGCCTCAATTTCCGTTACAGCAGCTTGGTTTAGCGGCCCTTGACCAACGATCGCCTTCAGTTGGTTAAGAATACTACGGCGAGTTTTGTCTAATCCTTGCCGGAGCTTTTTCAGCCAGGTAATTTCTTCAATAGAAACGTCTTCTGCACTTCTACCTTGAGCTGCTAGAACTTTCGCTGACCAGACAAACCCATCATCAAATAGCAGTCCAGGAATTTCCTCTTCTGTTTCTGAGGTTGTAGCTACTGGCTGTACTACCTCCGGATCTGGAACTTCAATGGCGGTGGCTATTAGTTGTTCTAGCTTTGCTTGCCGTTCTGCCGCCGCCCGTTCTAAAAAGGATAAGTTAGCTGGTGCTGTTGGTTGTGTTGCCTCTGGCGTAGCTAGTGGTTCGGTGGCTGTTAGTTCAACTTCACTTGCCGTAAGTTCTGGGCTGGAAACATCTGGCTGTTCAGCAATTGCTGCCACTGAAGAATCTTCTGTAATTTCTTCCTCACTAGCAGCTTGGATAACTTCTGGCTGTGTAGTTTCTACAGTTGTATTAGCAGCTTCCTCAGTTACTTCTGGTTCAGCAATTTCCGCAATTACCGTTTCTGCGGTTTCAGGTTGTATTGATGGTGCTAAGGTATCTGCTGAATCAGGTGGGGTTTCCACTACCTCAACTTGCTGTTTTTGCTGAATATTTTTGTAGGCAGCTTTGGCAAATGCTAATAAGTCTGCCGTTGTGTCTGGCGCAGTTTCAACAGTTGAGGTTTCGGCTGGCTCTGGTTGGGGTTCTTGTACAGGAGGTGTTTCTTCCTGTTTTTTATCAGAGGGAGTATTAGATGAATCGTTATGTTGACGACGGAACCAATTAAAAACCATTGCAGCAGTATTAGTTCTGTCTCTT
>NZ_JADEXF010000893.1 GCF_015207245.1 Nostoc cf. edaphicum LEGE 07299 | reverse complement strand
ATCCTGGATTCTGGCAATAAAAAGTAGTTAGATAATGCTCTAAGCGATATTGAGAGGCTTTCTAGGTGAAGATTAGTGTAACAAAGGCTGATGACTAAAAAATCGCCAATTTGCCAATTTTGTAACAATGATATGCCCACACCTCGCAAAACCACAGTTACAATTGCCTTAGATTCACGACTCGGTTTGCGAAATCAACCCGTATGCTCCATAAGTCCCATCATTACTACCTCTCACTTCTTAACCTGATCATCCTAGTCAATTTGGAGCTTTGTGGGATGTAAGCACAATGGTATAGACCCTTCAACAGATGGTGAGAAAACTACCCTCCTTGGATACTCCCCAGCATTGCCTTTATTATTGTGCTCCTACCTCTACTAGTTTTCTAGTCTGTCGTGTGCAGTTAACTAATATTTTGCCTGCAAAAACCTCATTAGTGGTTCACCAACCAAAAATTGCTGGGTGTGGACTTGGGAAACAGATAAGTGATAGAGGAGAAAGTCTATTAATTCCTCTTCTCTTTACCTTTACCCTTTTCCTTGCCGAAGGCTTCTCCATCAGCCCTTAACCTCTTTCCGCTGAAGACTTTCCCCTGGTATTTTACTAATACTTTACCAATAATGATTATCTTTTTTTATACATCCAGTAGGAGTTGAGGATGTCAAAAAAATCACCATTGAATAGTTTCTTCTCAGTTATTCTTGCTGCCTTAACAATTGGATTTGTTGGATGTAGAAATCAAGCTGTAAGCACTACATTCACTCAGACTAACACCCAGGTAAATGAGAATCTTCCCCAAGTTGTAGCGACTACAAGCGTACTATGTGACTTAACTAGGCAGGTTGCCGGAAATACAGTTAACCTCACCTGCTTAATTTCTCCTACCGCTGACCCCCAATTTTATAAACCCAAACCAGAAGATCGTAAAGCCATTGAACAAGCTAATCTTATTCTTTATAATGGTTACAATTTTGAACCAAATCTGATCAAGTTAATTAAGGCGACTAAAAACCCTACATCAAAAATAGCCGTCGCTCAACTGGCAGTACCTAAGCCACAAAAATATCAGGCAGGTGGTAAGAATATAACTGATCCTCATGTTTGGCACAATACCAAAAATGCTATCAGAATGGTGGAGGTAATTAATAGTAATTTGAGAAAATTACAATCTAGTGATGCAGAGGCTTATAGCAGTAATACTAAAAAAATTACCAATGAACTCACTCAACTAGATAGCTGGATTAAGTCAAGAATTGCCAGTATTCCTACCAAAGAACGTAAGTTAGTTACAACCTCTGATGCACTGAGTTATTACGCCAAAGCATACCGTATTTCATTGACAGGAGGATTGCAAAGTATTAGTACTAAAGAAAAGTTGACAACCGAACGAGTCAATAATTTGGCTACAAACATTAAACGGACTAAAGTCTCAACAATTTTTGCTGAGGTGGAAATTAATCCTAATTTGATTCAATCTGTAGCCACAGAAGCTGAAGTGAACATTTCTGACAGAAAGCTGTATGCTGAGGGACTTGGTGAACCAGGAAGCGACGCGGACACTTATCAGAAAATGATGATTGCCAATACACGCACAATTGTAGAAGGGCTAGGAGGTACGTATTTGATGTTTGAAAGAAAAGCTGCTAGGTAGCCAGAACCTCAATTTAGCAATCCTAGAAACCTGATTTTTTGAGATTTAATAAAACTTGGGTTATCAGTCATACTTTTGAAGCCAGAATTGGAGTTTTAAATGTTACGGAAGATGGGTATAAAGAGATTGTGTTATTCAGATTTATCAAGTGTCCACCATACCAATCCTTTCTTTTGTATCTCTTTGATGAACCCATCTTTCGCATCCATAATATCCAATGATATCGTTAGGATATTGTTTCGCTATTTAAAATCCAAAATCCAAAATCCAAAATTGACTCACCATCCCCAAGTACCAGGAGCGCCTTTAAATGGCCCAACAATATCACTAGTTATCCAACCGCCATAGAAGTTACCTGGTTGTGGTTGCACCTCTTCGCCATTAACGTAGCATTTATCCATTAAATGAGCATAAAAAGCTACATAGTCCTTGATAGATTCAAAGGCTGGTGTGGGTTTGGGGTAGAACCAGGCAGCATTATGGACTTCTTTATCACCAACTCGGATTGTGTAGTAACCAGCACTTCCCTTCCACTCACAAAAGCTAGATTGCGGAGTCATCTGTAGATATTCCATTTTGATATCCGCTGGGGGAATGTAGTAAGAAGGAGGATGACTAGTTTCTAAAACACGTTTGGCGCTGTGAGTATCTACAATTACTACTCCGTTAAAGATTATTTGGATATGTTTGGTTGTGTCCTCCAAAAGAGGAGGACGGGGATAATCCCAAACTGATTCTTGTCCGGGAGCGGGTTCGATGCGTTGAAAATTAACCATCATCAAGAGTATTGAGTTCTGAGAAAGGAAAAAGTACTCAGTACTGATGTACTTAGTGAAGCAGCAACTCTCCTTGTGGAGTGACTGCGGTCTTTTAACTTAACCCTCTTCATCGTACCTCTTTAAGAGCATCAACTTGCTTGGTGAACAACTCAGTGAATAAACTAAGCACAGTTCGTTCTTCGCGCACTTTTATATTGGCACTGATAGACATACCTGATTGCAAGTTAACTTTTTTGCCCTTAATTACTAGGGATTGTTTATCTAATGAGACTTTTGCCGGAAATCTGTAAAATTGATGGGTTTGGTCTGGCGGTAATGCGTCTGAACCTATCCCAGTCACTTCTCCCTTGATATCGCCAAACTCGCTGTAAGGAAAGGAGTCAATTCTGACATCTACCTTCATACCT
>NZ_JADEXF010000892.1 GCF_015207245.1 Nostoc cf. edaphicum LEGE 07299 | reverse complement strand
CTGCTCCCCTGCCCCTCTGCCCCTCTGCCACCTTAATCAGGGGGCGGGTCATGAGCAATAGTGACAGTTGAGACAAAATCACTCGGCTTGCCGCTCTTAATCGCATCGAAAGTGCCCTTAATAGTACCAGCAATCGGAACAGCAACAAGTGTCCCTAACAAGCCAGCAATCTCAAATCCCATCAAAATAGCCACAAAAATCCAGATGGGATTGAGTCCGATAAAATTGCCGAGTAATCTAGGAGCTAACAGGTTATCTTTAAGCTGCTGCATGAGAATCGCCGCGATCGCAACTTGAACTGCTAACCACCAATTTTGTAGCAGCACTAAAATCGTCACCAGGCCAATGCCAAGAGATGCCCCAATAAACGGAATGAGTTCTGAAATACCAATTAATATGGCAAACAACAGAGCAAAGGGCACCTTCATCACTAAGAAAATTGGTGTCAGGGTTAGCACCATGAACAGTCCTAGTAACAACTGGCTGAGGAAAAAGTTCTGGAAGTTTAGGCGCAAAGATGTGGTGAGGGGATCTCCAATGTTAGAAGGCAAAAGATTGATCAGACCATACCAGACGCGATCGCCATATAAAAGCATATAAAATGCAAGCACGATAACTAACACTACGTCAAGTAATCCTGACAGTAGTGTGCCAGCAAATCCCACTGCCCCAGAAGCTAGCTGTTGCACCACATTCTGAATGTTGGCATTGATTTGACTGCTCACAACCCTCAGATCGATTGGCAAACGTCGTTGTTTTGCTAGCATCTCATACTGCTCTAAGTTTGCTTGACTGGCGGTTAACCAATCAGGGATTTTATTTAACAGTTGGATTGTTTGATCAATGATCAACGGTACTAGGGTAACGCCCAAAATCCCAAGCAGGGTTAATGTTGCCAATAAAACTACGATCACCGCCTGAGTGCGCGTGATCTGAGCACGTTCAAAGAACTTAACCGGGTAATTTAGGAGAAAAGCCAGAATTGTCGCAATGCTCAATACAGTAATAGGATGCTGGAAATAGCGAAAAAGCACGGACAGCAACCAAACATTAAGAGCGATAATCGGACCGCTCAGACCATAAATTAACAAGCGTTGAAGGGAGGCTGAACGGCGCATCTAACGCAACCTATTTTAGATATTCCTGGAGAGAATTTGTACAATTCTTGATGGCACTGATTATCATCATAGATATTTTTGACAAAGATATATATCAGCGTATCTGATAGCAAGGAAACAAATCACAATGGACAAAACGGTAGCTGACCTTCGCAAAGACTACACTTTGGAAGGTTTAAGCGAACTCGAAGTAGAACTCAATCCTTTTATCCAATTTAAAAAATGGTTCGATCAGGCTTTAGCAGCACAACTCCCCGAACCCAATGCCATGACTATTGCCACAGCCACACCAGACGGTAAACCCTCAGCCAGAATGGTGCTGCTCAAGGATTTTGATGAACGGGGCTTTGCCTTCTTCACAAACTACAACAGCCACAAAGCACAACAACTAGCAGAAAATCCCCAGGCGGCTTTAGTCTTTTGGTGGGCAGAACTGGAACGTCAAGTCCGAATTTCGGGGTATGTGGAGAAAGTTTCCGAAACTGAATCTGACCAGTATTTTGAAAGTCGCCCTGCCAAAAGTCGCCTGGGTGCATGGGTATCTAATCAAAGCGAGGTGATAGAAAGCCGAGAAGTTCTTGAGCGACGCGTGCAGGAATTCCAGAGCAAATATGAAAATCAAGAGATTCCTCGACCGCCTCATTGGGGAGGTTTACGAGTGATCCCTAGAGAAATTGAGTTTTGGCAAGGACGCCCTAGCCGTCTGCACGATCGCTTACTCTATAGCCGTTTAGATAATAGCACTTGGAATATTGAGCGATTGTCACCCTGAAGAAGAGACAGGGGGGCAGGGGAGCAGGGGAGAGTTCTTCTACAAGTTCTTTCCCCTCTGCCCCTTGTGCCCCACACCCAATGCCCAATTCCCAATGCCCAATTCCCAATGCCCCGCATCACATTACCACTGGGCGATCGCATCTTGAATTGCTGCCCTTGCTTCTGATAGAGATTGGGTACGGGCATCACCTTCATTCAGGCTATTAGCGTTAATAAATTGAATGTCTGTAAGCCCAATAAAGCCGAAAATCGTCCGCAGGTAGGGTTCTTGGAAGTCGTACGCAACGAAAGGAGATGTCGGGCTAAAGTCACCGCCGCGAGCAGTAATGATAACTGCTTTTTTGCCCTGGACTAACCCTTTAAAACCTTGAGCTTCTATTGCAACAGTCCGGTTAATACGAACAATTTGGTCGATGTAAGCCTTAAAAGTGGAAGGTATATTGAAGTTGTACATTGGCACTCCAAAGACGTAGCGATCGGCTGCCAAAAACTCATCAACCAGTTCGTTAGAAATCCTAAGTGCCTCAGTTAATTCTGGGGTATGGGTTTCTGGTGGTGAAAATGCCGCCGCAATCCAAGCTTCATGAACGTGAGGAACTGGGTGACGCCCTATATCTCGATAGGCGATCGCATCTTCAGGATGCGCTGCTTTCCAAGAACTGACGAATTCTTTGGATAATTCTCTGGAGTGCGATCGTTCACCACGGGGGCTGGAATCAATATGTAGAATCTTTACCACCAAATATCTCCTGATTAACTAGGATTTACTGCTTTTACTTTTTTTGAGTTTATATTTCAAAGCATTACATCAGATACTAAAAGTAACTAGTTACTAAAGTAAAGTAGTTACCATAAAGTAACTATTGGATAATTTTGGCTAACTTATCGATGTCTGCTTCTACAAATCCTGATGCTTGCCCAATAAGTATTTTGAGAACATAGCAATAG
>NZ_JADEXF010000891.1 GCF_015207245.1 Nostoc cf. edaphicum LEGE 07299 | reverse complement strand
GGTTTGTGGCGAATGCGAGGGTTAGGGCTATTGTGGGGACAAAAGGCAACTGCCCAAGCCGACCAATCGTTTATAAATGATACTCAATTTCATGGAGAAACGCGGACTAATAACTATTTTTGAAAGCTCCAAACAGTACCTCAACCGGGGCGACTCGAAACTAAAGCGGCAGTATTTCAAGGTCAAGTTAAATGCACAAAACTCTGATTAGTTTCTGTGACTAATCTAGGGTATTGGCTGCCTCAAGTAACAGTTCCACAGTTGTTGCTAAGAGCGTTCGTACACGAGTTAACTGATTTCGGCGCTCAATTCCCAGCCGTGCTTCAGTGTTTCGCGGATCGTCATCATGGCTTAAATGAACAACTTTCACTTTTTGCTGTTTTTCGGATGGTTCAAATATTGGCTCAGGAGCAGATGGGTTCTATAAGGCTTCGCCAAATCTAGAGTGAGAGTGTTGTGGCAAGCCACAACAAACTGACCAATAAAAATAGGCCGATCGCTGCGTCTGGAAAACTCGTGATCGCCTTTTTACCCATTTAAGAGGTATTTTCTAATGATGACACAAGTTTCAGCCCCTACGCCAACAAAAGATCCGCTAACCACACAGAATCGCCAAATCATTGCAACTATCGTCAATCAATCGGACTATTCAAAAGAGTGCAAGCCCGAAGATGTAGTAACTATCTGGATCAACAATGATGATATTGTGTGGGTGAAAATGACCCACGGTTATGCTCGATACCATAAACAATCATTCAAACGCGCTGTTGCAGAGGTAAAAGCGAGTCTTTCTGCTCCAGTAAAGTGCAATCACGAAGAAGATGAGGAATTGAAACAAGCTGCTGAGAAAATTGGCTTGTTGGGTGATTGTGATTGGCTATCGTTGAGCGTCCAATACTATCCTGATAAAGTAATCGGTCACGCTGGTTGTTATATCTCTCACAAGGCTCGAATATTAACGCCACCGGCTGAATGGGACTTCACCCTGCCGAAGTGGAATATGCCTGCTGCCATCTGTCCAGACTGCGAAGGTCATGGGTGCGGTAACTGCTCGTATCGCGGAACTCGTGCAGAAGACTTGTGCGAACCAGTGGACGGCTATCGACTGACCTATGTAGGACGCACTGACCTTCAGACGGCTCACAATGTATATCTAGATGGTGAGTTTTTGGGCATACTCTTCAAAGTCCGAAACCCCAATGAAGTCTGGGAAAACGACCCCAAGACCTACTACTGGCGCTGTGGTGATGGAGTACGGTATTGGTGTGTCAGGGAGGCTGTAGAAGCACTGTCTAGGGCAACTGCTCCGATTGAACTGCCGCAAGTTCGTCGGGAGTTGGTAGCGGCGTAAGTAAAAGGTGGGTTTTCATACCCACCATGCAACCATAACCAATCCTTTTAAAATAAAACACAGTTCACCTTTAAAACATGACTAGCAAGCCTTACGATCAGTTTTCTAAGGAATTATTAGAGGAGTTGTTGTCTCCTTTAGGTAGAGTAGAAGTTAACAAACAAGTCACTGATGAAACCAGATTTGTTGACGTTTTGTTTACAAGCACACCAACTGCCCAAGCTCAAAATCTTGGATTATTGGGCAGAATCGCTGTGTTAAATACGGCACTTTTGGAACCATTCCGCAATCAACCAAGTAGGTCAGAAGTACGCAACTGTTTTCTGAAACTGTTCACCGTGATTGCAGACTCACAACGCAAAGCCAAGCGAGAGAAAACCAGTTTACCAGAAGATAGTTTAGCGCGTTTGTGGATTATATCGCCTAGCGCTTCAGCCTCTCTGTTGGAGGATTTAGAGGTTAAACTAGATTTAGAAAAGTGGAGCAGGGGAGTTTACTTTTTCCAGAAGTGTTTTAGAGCAGCAATAGTAGCGGTTAACGAGCTACCAGTAACAGAAGAAACATTATGGCTGAGGATTTTGGGTAGAGGCGAAACGCAACGTACTGCCATTGATGAATTGCTGGCACTACCCGAAAGCAACCAATTAAGACAGAATACTCTCAAACTGATTACTAATTTGCGGGTCATTATAGTTCAACAGCAAGAAACTTTAACAGAAGATGAGCAGGAATTAATCATGAATTTGTCGCAAGCTTACCAGCAGTGGGAAGAAACAACTAAACTTGAGGGAGTACAGCAAGGGCAACGTCAAGTTGTAGAAAACTTGTTGAGATTTAGGTTTGGTTCTGTTGATGAAGAGTTGTCAAGAGTTGTTGATAGTTTATTGCAGCTAACACCAGAAGAATTTACTCCCCTATGTCTTGAATTATCTCGTGAAGATTTGCTAGCAAGATTTAATTCACATCAATAATTTGTACAGGGCAAATAATGAGTAATAAAGAGCGCTATTGTGAAATCAAGAGCGCTGTTTTATTGGCTATGCACTTGATACATCTGAAATCTACGGCTGCGCCAATGCGAAAGTGAAATGTATTGGTATTGAACAATGAACCCTCAAGAAAATGCCGAATTACTTGCTGCTTTGATGCGCCAAGAGGAACTACTCAAGCAATTAATCGCTTCAATCAATAAGCCAAAACTAGGATTGCACTCTGATGCAGGCAGTAGCAAAATCTACTGCAATCGTCACAATGGTTCACTGTGGTATACCCTAAACAATAGTGAAGCGAGTGCGATTAACCAAACTGCCTTAACTGGATATTTGCGAGAACTCAAATTTGAGAAGTGTGAGCGCAGGGGAAAGGAAGTTTACAAGTTGCTGATTACAATTCAAGCAGACAGACCTTATATATTAGAAAGCGGGCATGATACTCACTTTGCTAAATCTGTATTAGCCGCGATCGCAACTTTGACCCCACAACAATTATAT
>NZ_JADEXF010000890.1 GCF_015207245.1 Nostoc cf. edaphicum LEGE 07299 | reverse complement strand
CTGCGATCGCTATGTACTAAAGGCTTTTATTTATCTTTAGTAACAAGCATACAAATATACCATACTGAAAAACTTAGCTTTCTTAAAAGATATAAGAAAAACCAAATTAATCAGCAGCTGCATAATCTGGCAATACGTTGAGTTCTAAATTAACAGCACTTAGATAATTTTGATCGTTTAAAACTTGTGATGGTAATTTATGTGCATTTACAGCAGCTTTAACCAAATCTTTCGCAGCAATATTTCTATTTAGAGTTTTAAGTACTAGCGCTTCTCCGCTAGGAATACCATGTTGTTGCAGACCTCCTTGATAAGCATAAGTGACTAGATTTAAAGGCTGGAGGTAATTGGCAGAAGTCGAGTTAGTGGATAAATTGTTAGAGTTAAAAACTATTGTTTCGCTGTTGTTGGTAGTAGCTGTTTGAGCGCCAGCAATTCCGGGTACAAGAGTAATAGAAGCAAAAATAAGTGCAGAATTTATTAAGGTGGCAAGTTTCATAAGTTATACTTAGGTAAAATGCGATTGGTGTTCTTTAGTAATAGAATCCTCTTTATTATTAATCTCAGCTTCCTTCAGTCAGGTCATCTGATCGGTTGATCTATGACTCACCCAAAAGGGTGAGCTAATTGAGTGATACAAACAGCAATGGAGACTCAGTTGAGTCTAGACACAACAAAGATTGGTTGAAATTTTCAAGTACTTAACTGAGGCAAGTTGAACATTTATGCAATTTTTTAGTTCGCCTGTTGAGTTCCCCTCACAAAGCAGAGATTTCTGCGGCAGGTGACTCAAATACGCCCATTCACTCAAGCCTAATCAAGAGTATTTCCGAGGATGTCAGAGAAAAATACTGCGTATTGCTTTGCTAAAGCGTCTCTACACACCTAAAATTCTCTCTTAGGAGAAAAACTTGACACTTAAGTACTTTTTTAGTATAAATGTACTATAAGGCGCTTGATATTGCATAAAACTTTACCACTCCCGACTACGCTAATAGGAGAGTACAAAATAAATGAAGCTATCTAAGGTAGACTTGAGCAGTTTAGTAGCGATCGCTCACTCTGATGGATATTTGCAGTTGTTGCTCGACCGAGGCAACGAACTAGAGTTTTTGGAAATTCCGGCACCGATACAAGCTTATGAAGGATTGCAAGAACTGAACGAAGCGATTGCCGAAACGACTGCATTACCCTTTGAAGAAGAACCAATTGTCATGCTACCAGTTGTCTCATCAATGGCTATGGCTGTAGGCTACGATCGCAATGAACATATTTTGCAAGTTGAGTTTCAAAGTGGAGCTGTTTATCAGTACTTAGGCGTAGACGAGAATACTTGGGAAGATTTACATTCCTCAGACTCAATTGGCAGCTTTTTCAATCAAGAGATTAAAGGCAGATATGACTGCGATCGTCTAGATAATACAGATTAATGACTCATACTTGATACAGTGATAAAACCATCATGTTCTTTAATAATTGCCATTACTGTTGATAGCCCCATTCCTGAACCTTTACCCAATTCTTTTGTGGTAAAAAATGGTTCAAATATTTTATCTAATATTTCTTTGCTAATTCCAAACCCTGTATGAGCAACTGTCATGACAATATAAGCACCAACTCTAGCGCCTATACGCATACTTGCATAAATTTCATCATTGCTAACAGATAAAATTACTTTGACTATGGGAAAATAATTTTAACCCTTGATTGCTGTCCTGCTCGGCAACAAAATTTATCAACTTCAAAAATCCTTTTTTGCCCACAAGCATTAACTAAAGCCACTAAACGTAGACTAGTAATGCTTTCTTCAGAGACAATAGAAAAACCCATATAATATCAGCGCAGTTATGACAACCACACTTACCTCTGCTGTTAAACCAAGAGCCGAAGATAGTTTTGCCATTACCTTTGCACCGTTATCTCTGGAAGAAATCTACGCTAAATCTGACGATCCAGCCAATGGTGCTGTGGTTGTGATGAGTGGTATGGTTCGCAATCAAACCGATGGTAAACCTGTGATTGCTCTAGAGTATCAAGCTTATGAACCGATGGCGTTGCGGATATTTTATCAAATTGCTGCTGATATTCGCTTATCTATGTCTGATGTGAATCGAGTCGCGATTTATCATCGCGTTGGACGTTTGCGAGTTGGGGAAATCAGCGTTTTAGTAGCTGTGGGTTCTCCTCATCGGAGTGAGGCGTTTGAAGCTTGCCAATATGCTATTGATACGCTCAAACACAATGCCCCTATATGGAAGAAAGAACATTGGCAAGATGGTTCTAGCACCTGGGTGAGTATTGGTGCGTGTGAAACATCAGGAGAAAATTGTTGATTTGAAAAAGAATTCAGAAATCAGAATTCAGAAGTCAGATTGACAAAATCTTGACAAGCATAAGTAAAATGCTATGCTCTTTTTCCAAATGTATTGAACTCATCGACACCACTCGCCAGAACCTTGAAAACCGTCATAACTTCTCTACGAGACGCTGCGCGAACGTTGACTGGTGTCGATTGTTTCCACAGGAAGGGTTTCAGGCGACAAAATCGATTGTTTGTCGCTGTCCAAAAGTACTCTTAGCGAACTCTGCAATCTCTATACGATTCCCACCGGGATCTCGGAGGAAAAACCGCACGCATCCTGGAAGTGGTCGTTGATCGGGAATAATTTCTATCCCATGCTCTTTTAGGTGTTCTTCAAAAGCGTTCAAGTTATCGACTTGGAAACAAAAATGCCGTCTAGATGCTTGGTTATGGGGTATGAGTAGCATTCGCGCAGAAAACCGGGTTAAGAGATATTACATGAGTAATACAAGCATTTTTAGAAGCTTAAACCCTCATTTTA
>NZ_JADEXF010000889.1 GCF_015207245.1 Nostoc cf. edaphicum LEGE 07299 | reverse complement strand
GGATTAAGGGGGGTAATTTAACTTGTATACACGGACGACGTGAATTACGAATTATTTAAGCTTTAACCGCAATTTGTTTGTACACAGACAAAGCCTGAGCAACACATTGATCCATGTTGTAGTACTTGTAGGTCGCCAGCCTTCCCACAAAATATACTCCTGGTGTTGTATCAGATAGCGCTTTATACTGCTTGTACATTTCGTTATTTTCAGGACGCGGTACAGGATAATAAGGGTCTCCCTCAGCTTGAGGAAACTCGTAAACAATGCTAGTTTTTGAATGTTCCTGACCAGTCAAGTATTTAAACTCGGTTACACGAGTATAAAGCTGTTCATTGGGATAGTTAATTACTGGCGCTGATTGAAACACAGAGGTGTTATGCGTTTCATGCTTGAAATCAAGTGAGCGATACGGTAATTTGCCGTAGCGATAATCAAAGAATTCGTCAACCGGCCCAGTGTAAACCATCTCGCGGCAAGGTATAGCTTTTTGGATTTCCTGATAATCAGTGTTAAGCATTACCTTGATGTTCGGATGATTGAGCATATTGTCGAACATCCGGGTAAAGCCGTGTAGTGGCATCGCCTGGTAGCTATCGGTAAAATAGCGATCGTCACGATTAGTCCGTGTGGGAATTCTGGCAATTACTGATTTATCAAGTTCCGATGGGTCGAGTCCCCATTGTTTGCGGGTATAATTTCGGAAAAACTTTTCATACAGTACTCGACCAACTTTGCTTACCACCACATCTTCACTAGTGCGGATGTATTCTACGGGTTCAGCAAGCGATTTATAAAACTCTTCCACCTCAAATGAATTGAGATTCATCCCATACAGCTTGTTGATGGTGTCAAGGTTGATTGGAATCGGAACAAGTTGCCCGTCTACACTGGCAAGGACGCGATGTTCGTAAGACCGCCACTGAGTAAAGCGTGAGAGGTATTCAAAAACTTCGCGGGAATTGGTGTGAAAGATGTGGGGGCCGTATTTGTGTACAAGAATGCCATCATCGTTGTAATGATCGTAGGCATTGCCACCTATGTGATTGCGCTTGTCTACAACCAGCACTTTTTTACCTTGAGTTGCCAAACGTTCAGCAATGACGCTACCAGAAAAACCAGCACCGACAACCAAGTAATCGAAGACAAAATCTCTGGTAATGATATTTGGTGCTTGTTTACCAGCCGCACCTGTGGAGTTAGCTTTGTCTTCAGCATCACGGGCTGCGATCGCAGAGTCAATCAGCTTCATCATTGATGCCCAAGTACGATCCCAAGAAATCTTTTCTAAAAAGACATCTACTCGACTCAACCATTCTGAGGCTGGGGTATCTTCTTGCATTGCAAGTTCTGCGGCGATGACGAACTCAGAAACTGTGTCTGCAATTCGCACCAACTTCGACTCTCCGTAAGGACGCACTACATCTCGAATTGAGGTAGATACTACAGGTCTACCTGCGGCAAGATACTCTGGAGTTTTGGTAGGGCTAATAAAGCGTGTTGACTCGTTACGCGCAAACGGCAACATTGCTAAGTCCCAGCCTGCTAAATAAGCAGGTAGTTGTTTATAATCTCTGCCACCGAGATAATGGATATTTTCATGCTGTGGCAGATTTGCTGGATCGATTTTGACAACTGGCCCAATAATTACTAAATGCCAGTCGGGACGGGCTTCGGCAATACCAGCAAGCAGTTCAATATCCATCCGTTCATCAATTACGCCAAAGAAACCAAGACGAGGATGGGGAATATGAGCTTGATCTTCTGGTTCTTGAACATTTCTCGCCTGGCCAAAGTGGGGGACATCTACACTGCTGGGAAAGGCATAAACGTTGGGGTGCTGGTTCACCTTACTTTCGTAAAGGCTTTGTCCGCCTGTAAATACTAAGTCTGCACGGCTGAATAGTTCGGCTTCGTAATTCTTTAAAGTGGGTGATGCTCCCTGGAATGCAGATAATTCATCCATGCAATCGTACACCACGGCTTGGGGTTGCAAGTGGCGGGTAAATGCGATCGCCATTGGTGTGTAATACCAACAAATGTATTTGTTGATGTTATGCTCTGCAAATAAATTATTAATTAGTACTTGTAAATCTGCGTTGATTGCTTCTTCGCTTAAACCTTGTTGCAGGTGTGGCACAACTACAACTACTCCACTAGAATCTTCGTTGATGTCCAATTTTCCCAAGGGTTCTTGAGAAAAAATCGGCTCCTCAATAAAGAAGACTCGCTTTCCTTGAGCGCACCGAGTTAGTAAGTGTTGTGGTCTTTGATAAACAAAATTCCAGCGTAAATGAGATAGGCAAACTATATCAGGTGTGTCTTTAAAGGTTTCTGTTGATTGAACTTTTTTATTAGACGAAGTTAAATTCAGCAGCGATCTACTTGATGATTGCGTTTCAGCTAACTGCGATCGCTTTGTTTTACGCTGCTTGGGCGAAATAACATTGCCGACACCGTTGTTTTTGACTTGAGATTTTTCACTTGTCATAGTTGTCTCATTATTTAAATTATTAATTCTGACTAGCCAAACGCTAATACCTTTTCTTTGTAAAGCAGTACCAAGCTTACTTTCAGGCAAAAGCTTGCAACATAGTTTTGCTGCTTTTCAATATCGAATCGGTATACTCAATACTTCGCTGCACTAATAAAAAAATACTGTTTTATATCTAATTTTTCATCTATCCAAATAAATATAAAATTACTTTTTTATTAAGTCCTAAGCATTATATCTTTATCAACATCTGAAATTAAGTTATTATTGATTTATGTAACACTTTTTTATTTATCAAGCTATGCATATATAGTTGCATTTGTCTGTTCGTTTGCGTACACAACAGCAT
>NZ_JADEXF010000888.1 GCF_015207245.1 Nostoc cf. edaphicum LEGE 07299 | reverse complement strand
GAATTGTGTTGGCCCGGACGCATGCGGGCCATACAATTCTAGTGTGTCTGGAAGTCATGGGTATACGATCTTAGGCCATAGTAGAACCAATTATGGCCGACACATTGGGACAGTAGCAGCAGCTAGCGCTGCCCTTGCGGTCGTGATTGCTCCCATTTTGCTTTCACTGTTCTCCAGATTTGGATTTCTGGAGAAAATTCCTAGTGTTGTCTATTGGCCGCTAACGGCCGGTCTCTTCTATGTCGTAATCCATGCCACATTTGACCGTTATATCTGGAAATTGAAGTTTCCAGCGAAACTGCTCGGATTACCTAACATCTCTGGCAAATGGATTTGCGAAGGTCAGACGTTTACCCTCGGCGGGAAAGTCAAATATGAATGGAACGGAAGCGTAACTATTCATCAGACTTGGGAAAAAATCAAAATATACCTTGATACTGGACAGAGTTCGTCGAGTAGCCGTGTAGCAACCATCTGCCCTGAAAACGAAAAAGGGTTTCGTTTAATCTATAGCTATCAAAACGAACCAAAGGCCGGAGAGCAGATTGGAGTTCATATTGGGTTTTGCGACATGGTATTCGACCAAGATGGCCTTGCGGCTCAAGGAGAATATTATAACGTGAAGGGCCGCACAACGATCGGTCGCATGACTTGGACTAAGGAAATTTAGTGGCTATCAGTTTCCAAAATAAGCTCGATGAGCTTAGGCGCAGACGTCTCGGTATAGATAGAGACCCTAATCTCATCCAAGAACGTGGAGCGCTTCGGGAATCCTACGAAAGTCGATCCGGCCTTGCCGCGACAAAGTACGCGTTAGGCGCAATGGCTGAGGTCACGCCAAGATATACAGAGATATCGGTAGAAGAATGCGTCAGGATTGCTAATCAGCTTACAAAAAACTTGGAAGGTGAGTCTATTTATTGCGACTACCGTCTTCAAGGATCCGTACCAACGAACACACACATTCGCGGTATCAGTGATGTAGACTTTCTCGTCATTATTAAAAATCAATGCTACTATGACAAGGACGGACCAAAAGCAAATCAGTATTTTCCATATGATGGGAATTTATTTGGTGACCTTGTAAATCTTAGAAGCAGATCAGAGACAGTTTTATCGAAGCAATTCCCAGCCGCCGATGTCGATGTGTCCGGGAAAAAATCTATAAAAATTTCAGGGGGCTCTCTCCGACGTGAAGTTGATGTCGTTCCGTCAGTGTGGTTTAACTCCAAAGAATATCAAATCAACAACCTAGAATCTTACAGAGGGATTGATATTCTTGATCGTTCAGTTCCAACGACCATAAGAAACTATCCATTTTTACATATACTAAAAATAAACGACAAAGGAGCGCAAACTTTTGAAGGCGTAAAAATGGGGATCAGATTGCTAAAGAATATTAGAAGCGACTCGGATCAAAGCATTGAATTATCGAGCTATGAGCTTGCAGGCCTCCTGTGGCATTGCCCCGATGATTGGATCAAGTTTTATCAGGGATTTGATTTGTCCGTTTTGGCGGGAGTCGACCAATACCTAAACGCACTAGCATCTAACCATGAGCTTGCAACGAGCCTCATCACCCCAGATGGAACCAGAAAGATACTTGACCGTCACGAAAAATACATGGCGATGGTTCGGCTATCGCAAGAAGTTTCCGCACTCGCAAACGAAGTTTTTAGTGAACTTCCTAACTCAGTTAGAGCTGGTGCAGACTATGACGTAGCAAGAAAAAGGCAGATTCTGTCCGAGAATTATGTAGCCTAGTCGGGATTACAGCAACAGGCACAATAACCGCTAATTCCGGCTGGCTAAGCATTCACACCTCAGGCACCAACCCGCCCCACCAGCTTCCGCACCATCGCCCGCACCTCCGCAGGCGTATCACCGCTGACCACCTCGACATAACCAATCCCCGCGCGGCGCAGCGCCTCGCGTTTCACCGCGTCGCGCGCGGCGGTGGTGTTGCTCAGATGATGCCCCGTGCCCTGCATTTCGACCGCATGGAGCGGGCGGCAGTCGGCGTCGACGATCAGCAGGTCGACGCGCTTGGAATTGACCGCAAAGAAGGCCGCCTCGTTCGGGCTCGCCAAAATCTCGCCCAGCGACACCTGCCCCATCGCGCGCCAGCCGGGGCTTTCCTCGGCCAGCGCCTTGTCGAGGCCACGGATGCGCTGCGGCAGGACGACATTCTCCAGGGCCGAGAATTCGGGCAGCAGGTGATGCGCCTGGTAGACGAAGCCGATCTCGGTGCGGCGCAGGCGGGTGCGGCCCTTGTCGTCGAGCTTGGTGGTCGGCAGGCCCCCGACGAAGACCTCGCCGCCATCGGGCCGCTCGAGCAGGCCGGCGACATGCAGCAGGGTCGACTTGCCGGTGCCGCTGGGGGCGACCAGCGCGACGAGTTCGCCGGGCCAGAGCGCGAAATCCGCCTTGCGGAGGATCTCGAGCGGCGCGTCGGCCTGGGGGTAGTATCGCTCGACCTGGGAGAGGAAGAGCGCCGGGGTTTCGCGGGGCGTGGTGTCGGACATGCGCCTCAGCCCATCCTCAGCGCCTGGACGGGGTCGAGCCGCGCGGCCTTCCAGGCCGGATAGAGCGTGGCCAGCAGCGACAGGACGAGCGCCATCACGACCACGCTCGTCACCTCGCCCCAATCGATCACGGAGGGAATGTCGCTCAGGAAGCGAACCGTCGGATCCCAGAGATTGGCGCCGGTGATCCAGTTCAGCGCGGCCATGATCGCCTTGATGTTCTTGGCAAAGACGACGCCGAGCGCGAGCCCGGCCAGCGTGCCGAAGACGCCGATCGCCGCCCCCGTGATCAGGAAGACGCGCATGACCGTGCCCCGCGT
>NZ_JADEXF010000887.1 GCF_015207245.1 Nostoc cf. edaphicum LEGE 07299 | reverse complement strand
CTTAATACCTCCCCAAATACTTCCAGTGCGGATACGATGGGAAACTAATGTTTCAGGAATTTGACTAGAGATTAAAACTTGTGGTGGTGCAAGTTGACCGATGGCTCGCGCTCTCTTGTAATGATACGATTCTGATAAAGCCAGATCGAGTTGTTGAGCGATAGCTTCTGGGGTTTGTGTTGCTGAATCTAATAATAGAATATAGTGTGGAGGATCGGCAATGGGCATCAAAGTTTTAAAATTAGTTTCTTGCAAGTTTAACTTAATAAGAGCATTATTAACAAAGGTTGCTTGCAACTTTTCGCCTATTAAATCGCTAACGGCTTGATGTCGTCCGAGAAATTCTAAACAAGGAGTGTGGCGATAGTAATGAGTTACCCGAATGCGATCGCCAATTCGATAACGATACAATCCTCCTTTCTGCGATAAAATAACCGTGTATTCCTTGCCAGTATTCAGTTCATGCAAACCATACAGTGAAGCAGTCTCATCCTCGAACTCGAAAAAAACTTCATCAATAACTGGAACACATCCCCCAGCTACAATCAAGGGAATCGTTATTGGTGCTTCGGTTGCTAGTAATCCTTTCCCTTGAATGAATACACCTGGAAATTGCGATCTTAATCCCTGAGCTTGATCTGCTGCATTGGCGCTATCCCAGCAGGAAATCAGCTTCAAATTTGGCCAGAGTTGCATCCAGGGAATATTACTTTCGCTGAGGATTTGCAAGCGATGATGTGAAATTCGATTGTGTAATTCTTCTCGCAATAAATCCTGATTTTCTTGAATATATTTTAAATGTACTTGTAGAAAACTAGGACTCCAAATAGAAATAATTTCTAGTTTTTCAGCCTCTAATAATGCCAAAGCCAGTTGATGTTTAAATAAGTTTGCATCATGCAGCCGATTAAGATTATTTGGAATCACCAACCAAGGACGCAAAAACCAACGCAACCAACCATCTAAATAATCTAAATCATCTTGTAAAGTTTGGCTATCCGCTATATTTAATTGCGGTGAGATACAAGCATAAAGCTTGCCTGTAGAAAATTTCGGCCCGTGTACAATCAAATCATGCGCCCATATACAGAACATCTGATTAAACGATCGCCGTAAAGATTGAGTATAAGGAATCCATTTTACCGCCCCGCTACTACCAGAGGTTTTTTCATAGAACAAAATGGGTTCTGGTGTGAGGGAAATTTGCTGCTGTTTTTGATTTAAGTAGGGTTCGAGCGCATCATAATCTACAATTGGTACACGCTGCCAATCGTCTACAGAATGAATCCCCAAAGTTTTACCGTACTCACTTTTGATTAGGCGATCGCAAATTTCCCTTTTTACAGATGTCTGCATTAACTCTGGGTTATCCAAAGCTCGATAAAATCGCCTCGCAGTTGGTGTGAGAATTTGCCCAAACAGCTGAATAATCGGACGCATTATTGCACCTTTTGATTAGGATAAAGCTTGGTGGCTGCTGGTAAATAAGAACCATCGCCAATGACTACACCAGGAGCAAGATTAGATCCGGCTCCCACAAAGACATTGCTGCCAATCTTGACTTTTTTGACATACAACATTAAATTTTGCTTGCGGGGTTTAATGATGTGGGAATAAATACCGACACCATGCCCGATAACGACGCGATCGCCAATTTCTAATAAACTGCGATCGGCAATCTCCAATCTTGTTGTCCAGTATACATCTCGCCCCACTTTAGCACCCCATAATCGCAACCAACAGGAAAATGCCCCCGGAATCAGTCGCAGCAATGCTTCCAACACCGGAATTGCAATATAAATTACTTGGATTTGATGACTACCCCACCAGGGACTATATTCTTTACCTTGTAGATAACTAATGCCCTCCCGCACAGGATGAACCCATTCATGTAAGCGGTAAACTAGCACTGGTAGCCCATAAATAGAAAGGAATACTGCCAGAATGCTGAAGATGTTGGGTGAATAGGCAAGGTAAATTATTGCTCCACCAGTTAGCAATAATATAAAGGTGGGGAAAAACGAAAGAATTTTACTGATAACTGTCATGAAAATGGGAATAAAAGTTTTTGGAACAAGTTCAATGAGATAGGAATTCCAATTATAGATGGCAATTTTTCGCTTTCATAATATGTTCCATGTAACTTATCCCAAATTTTCAGATTAGCCCCATAGTTATAATTGTGGACTTCGCGGCAATGATGCCAAGCGTGATCCTGTGGTAAGATTAGCCAAGAAGATAAAAATTGATAAAGCCAGCTACTTTCAGGAATTATCAAGCTACTATGTCGCCATAAATCTAAGGCAGAAGTTAGACTTACTCCAAGTAAATAACCGGTTGGATCGGCTAACAAATATAAAAACAAAGTGTGTATCCATAAATAAATAATTAACAAACTTGTCCAAAGTGTGTTGCGAGAAGTTCCTAATACATCCATCTGAGTAACAGTATGATGGACTTGATGAACCTTCCACAACATTTTAGTATGTAATAAACGATGATTCCAATAATATAAATAATCAACCACAACAAAACTGATAATAAAAGTCGGAATTAATGATATTTTTAAATATCCTTGTTGATTTGGTAGTAAATGTTGATAAATCCAACAAACTAAAGTAGCTTGTAGTAAGGGAATCAAAATTCCTTGAATAGTTAATCCTGCAACATCGATTAGCCAATCTTCACGACTTTTCACTTGAATTTGAGTTCGTCCCAACTGATTGGTAATAGTCCAACCAACTAATGCGATAAAAGAGCCAAAAATTAGTAGTTGTGAAAAGTTTTGTATTCCCACTTTGGATTGCTCACACTGATTTTAAACATGGGTTTTACCCCACCCTAACCC
>NZ_JADEXF010000886.1 GCF_015207245.1 Nostoc cf. edaphicum LEGE 07299 | reverse complement strand
CGCTAATAATAGCGCGTTTGTTTTAAGTATTAGTTAATTATTATACTTATAGGGTACACAGTAAAGCTAGGAACTGAAAGTATAGTGCCAAATAATTTGCCAGAGAAACTCGCTAATTATTTGCCCTCTCCTTCATCTTTTTGCCAAATTGGGATGCTCCCAGTTGTTGACTGAGCGCACTGTACTCCTGAGTCAATAGTTATACATCTACGAGGAGCGCTCGGTCACCGCTTCGCTACAACTGGCTGATCATTAAATTTTTGTCTGCTCACACCCTAGATGCACAATTGATTTTTAATTATGTAAAGTTAAGTCATGTTACATATTTAGATTTGTCTCTTGACATGCTTAATAATTAATATTTAGTATTTGATACTCAAAATCACGTACTATTGGAAAATTTTGAAGAATTATCAGGAATAACTCAATGCTTATTTCAAATTTAAAGACTGAAAATATGTTTGTAGAATTACTTGATAAGGAAGCGGAATCCATATCTGGAGGAATTAGCGTTAAAGCCGATGAACTTAACTTATCATTCAAAAATGTAGCTTTAGACATAGCGGGTTTTAAGATTTTCCTTAAAAAGGGATTTATCAATTTAACTGGAGTAGAATTAAGTGTTTGAAGATAAAAGGAGAGCGAGCATTCTTATTTTGCAAAAATAAAACAAGCCATATTATTCGCGAGTTTCGATTGCGAATAATATGGCTTCAATATTGTAGTTCTTCCTCCTCTTGCTCAGATCCATAACTAATGTCTAGAAGACAATCATTAAGGGGATGAATTCTTCTCTGTATCTCCTCCCAAATAGAACGTCTAAAAACTGATTTTCCCACTGTTGAGATGTCTTATCAAAGGCCACCCATCGCGGAAACATAAATGACGTTTGCTGTTATAAATATTACATTTGGGTCATAATACCATTTCTTTGTGAGGCTGCATATAATTCACCCCCCGGCTATCGCCGTCCCCCCTTGCCAAGGGGCGACTACAGGGGGGTATTATTATGTGCATCTTCATACAGAATTGGTATAAGATATTTCTTGTCTCTTGAAGCCTCCAACCTGTATTAGGAGGGTGGTGTCTTTGCTGAAAATTCTAATACTAATTCCTCGGTTCTCCGTCGAGTAAGTGATGTCAACATTGAGAACTTCACCATTTGGCAGTCTGACTGGCGCGAAATGAATACCAAGGAGATTTTGAGCTTCTGCAAAAGGGCGTGAATTTACGTTCAATAGAGGCTTCAGTTCAATTTCGCAGAGGCTTTTCCATTGCCCCGACAATTCTTCTCCGTACTGCAAATACAACTTAATTTGACCTTCCTAAAGTTAATGTATCGTCATAAGCGCATCTCAAATGCTATTGAAAAGCGGGTTTAGAGACATAATCATATTGGGATAAACAAGCAACAATAATAGTCAGGATATAGTTATTATCAATAGCAGCTCGATTTGATTTTTGACGATTACTACGTTTGCTAAAATTAAATGTTATCAATCACCTAATGATTTAAATTCTATTTACCACAAAAGAGCAATCACCTTTAAAAAATATCTCACATAGAGCGATCGCACTGGCAACTCCTATGAACTGGTAGATATTGGTTTTTTAGTTGTTAGAGGCGATACAAACCTGAACAATGAAAGAAGAACTAATAACCACAGCCAAATATGAACTTTCGTGAAGAGTTTAAACTGCTGCTACGCGCCCGCTACCCCTTGATTTATATTCCCACATACGAAGAGGAGCGGGTAGAAGCAGCTATCCGGGAAGAAGCCACCAACCAGGGTAATCGCCCAGTGTATACGTGGGATTTTGTCGATGGCTACCAGGGAAACCCCAATGATGTTGGCTTTGGACGACGTAACCCGTTACAAGCTTTAGAATTTATCGAAAAATTACCAGCTTCCGCACCTGCGGTATTGATTCTCCGAGATTATCATCGCTTTTTAGATGATGTAGCGATCGCTCGCAAACTCCGCAACTTGTCCAGACTCCTGAAGTCGCAACCAAAAAATATTGTCCTACTGTCGCCGCGCATCGCCATCCCTGATGACTTAACGGAAGTGTTGACAGTCGTCGAGTTTCCCTTACCCGCCGCCCCAGAAATTAAAACTGAGGTAGAACGCTTATTACAAAGCACTGCTAACTCCCTTTCTGGCAAAGTTTTAGATGACTTGGTGCGCTCTTGTCAAGGACTTTCAATGGAACGGATTCGCCGGGTTTTGGCAAAAGCGATCGCAACCCACGGAGAATTGCGACCAGAAGACGTGGATCTGGTTTTGGAAGAAAAGCGCCAAACTATCCGCCAAACCCAAATCTTGGACTTCTACCCCGCCACTGAGCAAATTTCTGATATTGGCGGACTGGATAACTTGAAAGATTGGTTGATTCGGCGGGGAGGTTCATTTACAGATCGAGCGCGACAGTACGGATTACCGCACCCCCGTGGTTTAATGTTGGTGGGTATTCAGGGGACTGGTAAATCGTTAACAGCAAAAGCGATCGCTCATCACTGGCATTTACCCCTGCTACGTTTGGATGTGGGAAGGTTATTTGGTGGTTTGGTGGGTGAATCAGAATCTCGGACTCGCCAAATGATCCAAGTAGCTGAAGCCCTCGCTCCCTGTATTTTGTGGATTGATGAAATAGATAAAGCCTTTGCTGGGCTTGGTAGCAAAGGTGATGCCGGAACAGCCAGCCGTGTGTTTGGCACTTTTATTACCTGGCTAGCTGAAAAAACCTCACCCGTGTTTGTCGTCGCCACCGCCAACGACATTCAAGCTTTACCGCCGGAAATGCTCCGCAAGGGGCGATTTGATGAAATTTTCTTTGTGGGTTTGCC
>NZ_JADEXF010000885.1 GCF_015207245.1 Nostoc cf. edaphicum LEGE 07299 | reverse complement strand
GTTAAATCATAACCAGGCATTTCTGGGATTTGTCCACCTAAATCAATAATTTCACCTTCCGGCGTAACAATTTTTAGTCCTAAAACGTGGTTGGTAGTAACACCGTATTTGAGACAATGTACGCCACCAGAATTTTCGGCAATATTGCCCCCAATAGAGCAAATAATTTGACTAGAGGGATCAGGAGCGTAGTAAAAACCAGCACCACTAACAGCCTGTGTTACCCAACTATTAATCACCCCTGGTTGTACAACTGTCCGTTGATTTTCTAAATCAATGCTGAGAATTTGCCGCATTAAGGAAGTAACAATTAAAACGGAATTTTCTACTGGTAAAGCGCCGCCAGATAGACCAGTACCAGAGCCGCGTGCTATGAAGGGTATAGAGTATTGGTTGCATATTTTCACAATTTCTGCAACTTGTTCTGTAGTTCTGGGTAAAACCACCACAGCCGGACGTTGGCGATAACCAGTTAAACCATCACATTCATAGGTAATGAGTTCTTCGCGGCGTTGCACTACACCATTTTTGCCAAGGACAGCCTCGAATGCTTTGAGAATGGGTTTCCAGTTGCGTTGTTTTTTATCTTGGGTAAGCATAGTTTTTTAAAGTTCAAGGTAGATGTTGCAGGCTGGTTAGTATAGCTGTAATTACTATTGTTGCAAGAATAGCAGTTAAAAGTGAGTAAAAGCGATCGCATGATTTAACTATAGATATAGTATAGGTTCTCCATTTCATCCAAGAATACCAATTTGTCTAGCTTATTTATCTCTCCAATATCCTTTTACTTCAGTTCCATCCTTACGACGATAACCTTCGATATATATTTTACCGCTAGAGTTACTTAATGAATTACTACCCCAAAAGTTGGTATTATTTTGCTGTTGATTTACTTGTTTAATTCCCTCTCTTCTTGGTTCCTCTATTCTGGGATGTTCTTCTTTTTGTCTATGTTTTTCTTCTCTTAATTGTTGCTCTGTTCTGAGACGTTCTTGTTTTTGCCTTTCTAGTTTCAAGCGTTCTTCTTGAAGGCGGAGTCTTTCTTTTGCACGTTGTTCTTTCCTCCGTTCTTCTTCTTTACGTTTCCAATCTTTCAAAAAGCGATACCAATCATCTAGAGACATCTGAATATTTCTAGCAGGAGCTTGACAAGTTTCCCATTGAAAACTATAGGCTTCATTTTCAAAGGAACTATCAACCTGATTAGCTAAAGGCTGGTTAGGTTTATGAATATTTTCTTTAGCTTTTTCAAGAATAAACTTTGGTAGAGAAAATACAGACTCTGGCTCAGGCTGCTTATTACCAAAAAGTGCTTGAAAAAATTTAGGTTTTGAAACTTTGGGAATAGCATCTTCCATAATACAAAGTTTGACTGTTTTATCCCAGCTACTGCTAGCAATTACTTGATTATTAAAACAAAAATTAACTGAGCTAATTCCCGCAGTATGGGCATAGAATGAAGATATTAATGTTCCATTCCTCAAATCCCATATTTTGATATAACCATTATCTCCACCACTGACTAGAAATTGGCTGTTAGAACTAAAGCTTAAACTACGTACACTACATGAATAACCATGAATAGTACATTTTGATAATCCTGTTTGTATGTCCCACAGAATAATATCTCCATCATCATCACAACTTGCAAGTGTTTTACCATCTGGGCTAAAAGCAACCATACGAACATCATTTGAGTGAGCAGCAAAAGAAGAAACTTCTTCCCAAGTACCAATTTTCCATATTTTGACATTGCGATCGCAACCACCGCTTGCAATCAATGTACTATCAGAACTGATTGCTATAGACTGTACATAACCTGAATGTCCCCTCAGCGTTTGAATTTCTTTTCTGTCTTTCAAACTAAAAATTTTAATCGTACTATCATCACTTCCGCTTACAAGAAAGTCATAGATTGGGATTACTGCAACTGTTGTCACTGATTTGCTGTGGGTATTAAAAGCCTGTAACTCTTGACATGTGTTTAAATCCCAAACTCGGATAACAGCATCGTCACCACCACTTATGAGAGCATCTCCTGTAGTAGTAAAAGCTATGGAACGAACAGAATTTGTATGTTTTAATTGGTAATTTAAAAGTTGACCGTCATTCAAATTCCATAATCGAATTATGCTGTCATCACTTCCACAAGCAAGAATCTGGCGGCTTAAGTTTACCGAGGTAGAGCGTACACCCCCAAACCAACTAGAGTCTCCATTAAATATGTGAACTTGATACCATGCTTGCTTCATACATTTCCCTAAAGCCTCTATAATTTTGTTCTATTATTAGAATTCCCTAAATTTACAATAAACTTAACGTAGCAACGGCGAAACCTATGGAAAGCAATGGAGAGCTTTGGATTAGGCTGAATTAGTTTTAAGTTTTTAATCCTACTAAGCAAACAAGTACAGCAAGGAGGCCCCTATATTGCCACAACCTCTATCTTTCATTAATCAACTAACATAGAAAATCAACTAACCTAGAAATAACGCTCTAAAATACTAGATAAAATCATGGTTCAACAAGTTCTAATCAATGATGATGATTACTATGTGCCAGATGCCAACCAGCTAATCACTGAAGATGATACACCTGTGGATAATTTTGCATCTGCTAAACAACAACGCCTTTTAGTAAGTTCTCTTTACAGTTCTTTACAAAGCCAGACTTTTTTAGCTGAAGCTAATGTGGGTATTTATTACACAGACCTTCAGCCCCCTATTAGACATCTCCAAAATAGTAACGTTCTATGGTAAGAGAACATTAGAGAGCTTTTTGGACACAGAAACATGAGCGAGATTTTGAATTATATCGAAGGGAACAAAAAAGAAACACAGCGCTTAATTGGTC
>NZ_JADEXF010000884.1 GCF_015207245.1 Nostoc cf. edaphicum LEGE 07299 | reverse complement strand
CACTTATGGTTATTGGCGGATTACTTTGGTGGTTATTGAAGCCAAATTTATTGTCCCGCAACAGCGTTAATTCCTCTAATCAAAATTTAAATCGTGTCTCTAATAATGAATCAACTTTTCAGACAGTTGCTGATGTTCCCCCTGCATCATTCAACTACGGAGGTAGTACCGCTTGGGCATCTATTCGGCAATTGGTAGATTCTCAGATCCAGAGCGATCGCCCGGAACTACAATTACGCTACGTAAACCCTGTTAATGGTAGTCCTGGTTCTAGCTCCGGTATTCGGATGTTGCTTGATGGGAAACTAGACTTTGCTCAGTCTTCCCGTCCCCTCACAGATGAAGAAAAAGCTACGGCAAAAGAGCGAGGCTTCACCCTTGAGCAACGTCAAGTTGGTAGGGATGGGGTAGCAGTGGTAGTCAACCCATCACTCAATGTGCCTGGTTTAACTGTTGACCAATTGCAGCAAATTTATTTAGGGAAAATTACTAACTGGAATCAAGTCGGCGGGCCAAATCTACCGATCACTGCTTTTTCGCAACGACCAGAGGACGCAGATACAGTAATATTTCCTAGCAATAGCGACTTAAAGGGGCAAGCATTTGGCTCTAATGTGCAATATGTCTACTCTGCTACAGAGGCAGTGCGCCAACTCAGTAAAACCCCTGGTGGCGTGTATTACGCCTCTGCTCGTTCGGTAGTCTTTCAATGTAGTGTAAAGGCTTTGCCATTGGGTAGCACTTCCGATCGGCTAATTACCCCCTATCAAGAGCCGATGGTTTCGCCTGAACAGTGTCCGCGTCAGCGCAACCAGCTAAATACTCAGGCGATCAAAAATGGCAGCTATCCAATGATTGCTAATTTGTTTGTGATTATTAAGCAGAATAAAGGCCGGGAACAGCAGATTGGAAATGCTTATGCCAATCTTTTATTAACTGACCAAGGGCAAAGAGCAATTGAGCAAGCTGGTTTTGTTGGCGTTCGTTAGTAGATTTGAAGGACAATAGAGCAAGCTTTTCAGAGATACCCGACTTGTTTAACAGGTCGGGTATCTAAAAGTATAGACTTGTGTGCGATCGCGGCTACGACTGGGAACTACCAGCTTGAAGAATCTGTTGAGCAATCAGGTTTAGTTGGGGGGAAATAGGTAATACTTTGTATTACAGACACTGCTTCAATTTTCCCAGAACCAAGCACTTTAAGATGCGATCAATTTGATGGATGAGATTGTGTCATTAGTTATCCCAAAGTTTTCGACCCAAGAATAGTAGCCTGGTCCTAGCTGCTTGGAAGAACCTGTGTAATTTGCATCTTCATAGAAACGCCACGTTCCTCCTGTAATGATAATTGAGGAAGTTTCATCGTTAAAATCATCCCCAACGTATGAACGGCTTCGGGTTGCACTGAATGTCTCACCACGAAAATCGATGTCTTTACGAAGTAATACTTGAGCTTTGCCCTTAATCGTAGCTGCTTCTTCAAAGGAAAGCTCTACACAAAGGGGATTTATGTCATAAATTTTCATGTTTTACTCCTTTGGTTAAGGAAATAGTTATTACTACAGTTGTAGATATTTGTAATGGACTGTCCACAACTCCCTATCTTCTTCAAAAAAATGAGAGGCGTTTCGGAAACTTAATAAAAGTTGATTGAGGATACCGTTGGCGAAATATTACTGAACAAAAAAGTTTTCTTTACTACTTGCTATTATGGGCATTGCTAAATTTACTTTTTCTCTCTGCATCTGTGCCTTATTTATGCTTAACTCTTCCCCATCGCCGCCGCCAGTTTTCCTAAATTCTCCCGCACAGCCACACAACGAAGATGCTCAACACCCCAAACTCGTTCGCAAATATCTAAAGCTTGCAAATAAAGCGGTTCAGCTTCACCATAACGCCCCGTTGCACGATAAATTTCTGCCAGATTATTGAGACTTTCGGCAACATTGGGATGACTTTCTCCCAATAGGTGCTTATCAAGTTCTAAGGCTTTTATACATAAGGGTTCCGCTTCATTGTAACGTCCCTGCTCTCTGTACATATAACCAAGCGCATAGATCGTATCTGCTAATAGCGGATGTGCTTTTTGTAATACACGCTGTTTGAGTTCTAATGATTCCAAAAACAAAGATTCCGCTTCACTGTAGCGTCCTTGAGCGCGGTATATTAAACCTAAATTGTGCAAATCTGTGGCAACATCAGGATTTTCTTCTCCCAAAAATCGCTTATCTAATTCTATTGCTTGTTGCGACAAAGGTTCAGCTTCACTGTAACGTCCTTGATGATAATAAAGTAGCGCTAAATTATTCAGTATAAGAGCAAAAGAAAGATGATTTTCACCCAGCAGACGTTTTTCGAGTTCTAATGATTGCAAATACAGAGGTTCGGCTTCGTCATAACGTCCTTGTTCATCATATAGTAATGCCAAATTGTTCAGGCTGGCAGCGACATCGGCATGGTGTTCTCCTAACAACCCTTTCCTCAGTTCTAAAGCTTGTTGATATAAGAGTTCTGCTTTACTATATTGTCCAGTAGATTTGTAAAGTCCTGCCAAATTATTCAGGCTAGTAGCAAAAGCAGGATGATTTTCTCCTAACAGGCGTTTTCTCAGTTCTAAAGCTTGTTTATATAAAGGTTCGGCTTCGCTGTAGTTTCCCGTTGCACGATATATTCCTGCTAAATTGTTGAGGCTATTAGCTAAGTCTATCTGCAAACCCAATTCATTTTGTAACTCACTCGCTTGACGCCAATATTTAATTGCTAATTCCTGTTCTTCTTGATAATTTTGAGATTCACCCCGATCTAATCTGCTGTGGTAAATATCGCCCAATCTTGAGTATAACGTAGCCAAGGT
>NZ_JADEXF010000883.1 GCF_015207245.1 Nostoc cf. edaphicum LEGE 07299 | reverse complement strand
GTGGGTATCGTCGGGTTAGGGATTTGTTGTCTGCGAAGAAAGTAGTTGATACTCTGCCAGAGGAACTCAAAGACAAGATTACTAAGCCTTCTCAAACCCGCTCTTTGCTCCGACTCGTGGAAACTCCCGATAAGTTAGAGCAAGCTGTTGCGATCGCAGCCAAAGAAAAACCCTTCCCCACTGCTGCCGATTTTGCTAAAGCAGTGCAGCAAGTCGCACCAACAAATAAACGCGCCGCAAAAAGCGAAAACCCTAAAACGCAATTGTGTAATTCTGTCACTGTTTCACAAGAATCACACCCAAGGTATGGGGATTCGGGAGTAATTGAGGCAGACGCACCAAATCATTGGCAGCAGATTGTTACCTTTGCTGATGGCGAGAGGCTGCTCATCAACAATGCTGATTTGGATGCCCCAAGCGTTCCATTCCCTAGAGAACGTACTTACCCAGCAGAATATACGGAAGCGATCGCTGCTATTGAAGAACGCCATAAACAGGAACTAGAGGGACTTTCCCAGGAATTGAGGATTGGGCTACAAGCAGAAGCTAATGCCAGAGCCGAAGAACAAGCTAAAGAGCAGGTAGAATCCTTACAAAAACTCTTCAAGCAACAAAAAGAGCAAAACATCCAGTTGCAGCAGCGCCTAGACGAAATGGAATCACTACGGCAGTTGGAAGCTGAGAATCAACAACTCAAGCAACGTATTCAGGATTTGGAAAACGCTGTAGAACAACGCCCTTCCCAACAGTGGGGAAATACCATGACCCAGCAAGCTACCAAAGCTTTGAACAAGCAGGTAAAACTTACACTGGAGAAGACAATTGATTTGCGATCGCTAGCCCAAGAACCGCCAAAAGAAAATGCCCAGGAATGTCTGCGGCTGATGGGCATGGCTTTGAAAAACCTTGCCAGTGCGATGAATAACACTCAGGCATTGGAGGCAGCAGCGATAATTCTGGGAAGTGAACCTACACCAATTGCGATCGCATATCGAGCCGAGCAATTGGAAATGCTGCCCCAGGCTGTTAGCGATATTAGATCAGTGCTGGCTAAACCTGGGTGTACATGGCAGGACTATTGGGCAGTGACGCAAGAGTATGAGGTAATTAAACAGGACTACTGGGCAGAATTAAGCATAGAAGAAATAGATTTAATTTCCACACTCCAGAACGCATCCTCTCAACCAGACATCATTGGTGTAGGCTCTATCGTTGCTCACGCTGACCCATACCGTACTTTGTATGTGGAAAGGGGTGAAGTGGTAGAGGATTTGGGCGAAGAGATGGTGGTTGCCTGGGATCACTGGAAGGAACAATCGAAAAAGACTGATAGGTATTTCCGAGACGAATTGCGATTCTGGCAACCGGAAAAAGAGTAGGTGAAGTTGTTGATTAGAGCGATTGCTTAGTTAAAAACTGTGCAATCACCCTATGAAAAGTGTCTCCGCCGCAAACGGTAGACAACAACACGATTATAACAATGTAGCTAGTTGTACTGCCAAATGTACTGATAACTTTTAAGACCGATAAATAGCAAACCAAACCCTGCATCACAGTGGGGGAAATTTCCGTGCGTCAATATAAATAGGAGATTGTACGATGACTGCAACTATTACAAAACCCAAGCTCAAAAAGGCTGCTAGTAAACCACAATCCCCATATAAAAGGCTTCATGTCATTATTCCCATCGAAGATATGTTATGGGTGCGATTCGTTCACTCGAAATGAGTAGAAAATGCTCAAGGATGAGTGACATTTGAGAGATAACCCTTAATGGGTGGAGTTCGCACTTTAATCTCTCTCAGATGATAACTGAATAACCATGAGGGTGAATCCAAAGGAAACTAAAGAAAAGTCCCTCTTCGTAAGTGCAACGGTAACAGCATCATCCCTACGGTAGCGACTAGCCATCAATCCGTAAAGCGGGATGAAAAGGAGGTAAAACTGGTAGCCTAAACTGGTTCCCTTCGAGCATGAACCCATGAATAGCGAAAGCAAAGATGCGTCTGAACCATAGTTATATCTAACCAGCGAAATAAGGCTTATTGCGCTGGAGCCAAAAGGCAAAGGATAACGGGGCTGGCAATTCCGTAGTTGACCATTTTGCACTCCCAATAAACCCTGTGGACAGCATCATTCTAAAGGTTCAAAACAATGGTTATTCGGAACGAAGTAAGCTCTCGTCTGCCCTCAGTAAGGTCGATAACTGAGTAGGTGCTAACCGTATGCAACGAAAGTAAAGATTAGGTCAGAAGCGAAAGCCCTATTGTAATGACAGGGATATGCTGACGGACTTACGGTGATTTGGAATGTAAAGTTATGAGTAGCAATGCAAAAGTCTAATACACGACAAATTGCTCCCAAACCAACTAAAAACGGTTTTCTTCCTCTGAAGACTAACCGAATTAAGAAGGTTTTGAGTAATGACTCGATGGTGGAATGGAAATACATCAACTGGCGTAAGTTGGAAAGACGTGTTTTTAAGTTGCAAAAACGAATTTACAAAGCATCTCGTCGTGGTGATGTCAAAGCATTTCGCAGACTCCAGAAGACGTTGATGAAGTCCTGGGCAGCAAAGTGTTTATCGGTTCGTCGGGTAACACAAGACAACCAAGGTAAAAAGACGGCAGGAGTGGACGGTATTAAATCACTATCCCCAGAAGCACGTCTTAAGCTGGTTGTCAAATTAAAACCTAACTCAAAGGTAAAACCGACACGTCGGGTATGGATTCCCAAGCCAGGAACGGATGAGAAACGACCTTTGGGTATTCCCGTAATGAACGACCGAGCCTTGCAAGCGCTAATCAAAATGGCATTAGAGCCAGAATGGGAAGCGCGATTTGAACCTAACTCATACGG
>NZ_JADEXF010000882.1 GCF_015207245.1 Nostoc cf. edaphicum LEGE 07299 | reverse complement strand
GGATTTGTCAATTATTTCCAACTTGTGTGTACACGGTAGCCTATAGGATAGAAGTTTTGTAAATCCCATCCGTGAAAGATTAAGGTTTTAAATAGCTTTATTCAGCAAAATTACTTAAACAAACTTTAAAAATATGTAGTAACTTTATCCTAAAACGCCATAAATGACAAACGGGATGGAACTTTTTGATAACCTACACCTTGCTATGTTTAGCGGCAAAGGTGGAGTCGGAAAAACGACAATCTCCTGCACCTTTGCATGTCGTTGGGCGCAGAAATTCGCCAATGAGCAAATTCTTTTAATCTCAACCGATCCGGCTCACTCTCTTGGAGATGTCTTACAAGTTAGCGTTGATGACATTCCTCGTCCCATAGCGGAACTACCTAATCTACTAGTAAGGGCGTTGGATGCAAAGCGTCTGCTACAAGAGTTTAAAGAACGTTATGGTCAGGTGTTAGAACTGTTAGTGGAGCGCGGTAGTTTTGTTGAAGGAGAAGACTTGTCTCCAGTTTGGGATTTAAATTGGCCTGGACTGGACGAGTTGATGGGTTTGTTAGAAATCCAACGCCTTTTCAACGAGCAGCAGGTAGATCGAGTAGTAGTTGATATGGCTCCTAGCGGTCATACTCTCAACTTATTTGGATTGATGGATTTTTTAGACACTTTCCTCCACTCTCTCGAACTGTTTCAAGAAAAGCATCGGTATATTAGCAAGACCTTTGCTGGGAGTTACACACCCGATCGCGCTGACGATTTTTTGCAAACCCTGAAAGCTGAACTGTCGCAAGGCCGTCGTCTGCTTCAAGATCCCACCCATACAGCTTGTTTGTTAGTTGCGATCGCCGAACCAATGAGTTGGTTGGAGTCAAAACGATTCCTAGAAGCCTTACAAACCATGCAGATTCCTTGCGGAGGGTTGTTTGTTAACCAAGTCCTTGCCAGCGCGACTGACCCAGATCGTTACCAAGAACAACAACCGCTGATCGGTCAGTATACGGATCTTGCTAACGAAAAGCCGATGTTTATTGTGCCACAGCAAGATGAGGAGCCTTTAGGGATTCTAGCCCTCAGCCATCTGATCGACCAAATCCATGTTCCTCAGCTTGAACCGCTATCTTTTATCGATCTACTCCCAGTTCAATGGCCGGAAACAATTCCTCCTAGCTTTGGAGATTTTCTCACCAAAGGTCGTCGCCTGTTACTAATTGGCGGTAAGGGTGGAGTAGGCAAAACCACAGTAGCAGCTGCCATTGGTTGGGCTATGGCTCAACAACATCCCGATCGCAAAATTCGCATGGTTTCTATCGATCCAGCCCACTCCTTGGGTGATGCCTTTGGTTTGAGTTTAGGACACGAACCATATCAAATAACTGCCAATCTTCGAGGTCAGGAAGTGGATGGCGATCGCATTCTCGATCAATTCAGAGCCGAGTACCTATGGGAACTGGCCCAAATGATGAGTGGCGAAACCCAAACAAGCGAAGCTATTGAAATGGCCTATGCTCCTGCTGCCTGGCGCAAAATTGTCGATCAAGCTTTACCAGGGATTGATGAAATACTTTCCCTGTTAACAGTAATGGAATTGCTAGAGCAACAAGAAGAAGACTTAATTATTTTAGACACTGCTCCTACAGGTCATCTTCTGCGTTTTCTAGAAATGCCAACTGCATTAGCAGACTGGCTAGCTTGGATTTTCAAACTCTGGATCAAGTATCAGAATGTCCTTGGTCGTACAGAGTTTATGGGGCGTTTACGAACTTTGCGACAGCGTGTAGTTAAAGCCCAAAAAGTGCTAAAAGACCCACAACAAGCAGAGTTCATTGGGGTTACACTTAACCAGACTAGTGTACTTGCCGAACAACAACGCCTGTTCAAATCTCTGCAAGAAATAGGTGTAAGCCAGAATTACCTTGTTCTCAACCGCTTTACTTCTACAGCAACCATTAATTGCGATTTTCCAGGTTTGACAATGGTTCGCTTACCAATGCTTCCTCGCTCAGTTCAGCCTTTAGAACGCATCCAAGCAGCAGCCGGCTGTTTATTTTAACGGCTAATTAGACTAAATACTTTCATACCCTAAGAGAAATTTATTATGCATCGCACTCCAACCCGCAGACAAATTCAAGCCAAACTTAGCACCATGCCTCCTCAACGTTCTCAAGCAACAGCTTACTTAAATGCTTACAAAATGATGTTAGAAAAGGAGCGTTTAGAGGAGGAACTAGACAAACTCGAAGTACGCCGACATCAGATTCAGCAGCGTCTTGCTATTTTAAATAGTCAAACAATTCCTGAAGGAGACATGACCCATCAGCAAGCAAATACTAACTTGGAGGACAATACACCAAAATTCAAAACCCTAACATTGGAATACTAAGTACTAAGATTTCAGCTGCCTATTCTTCGCAACTTCCTTGCTCAGTCGCACCAAGCAGGGGCGATCGCGTTTTTGGATGTCGGAATCGTGGGGGAAGACGACATGAAAATCTTACTTAGTAATCTTAAGGTTGCTGCCCAAACTCGTTGCTATTACACTCGACTTAAGGAGTGGTAATTCAGAAAGGCATTAAGATATTACTTAGGTCAATTAGATTCTCAAGCCAGCTTATTGTCACACTGTTAAATTGCAATAACTTCTAAGTTCTAGAAATAAACTAACAATTGCCTCAATAATTAATGCAACTAATTTCTGAGTTAACACCACATCAGGAAGCTTTACTTTGTGAATATAAGAGAAAGTGGCAGTTAGCAGCACTTTCAACACAACCTATTGATACACAAAAAGCGACTCAAACGATTAAAGCTGTTTATAAGCAAATATCTAGTGTAGAAGAATTCGACATATATTTTTTTGATAGTC
>NZ_JADEXF010000881.1 GCF_015207245.1 Nostoc cf. edaphicum LEGE 07299 | reverse complement strand
GTTGAATCATACTGAGATTTAATAGTGCTATTGGTTTGTTGAAGTCTACTAATTTTTGCTTGTTTTTGATCGATAGTTCTAATAATTTGCTGCTTTTCAGGATTGTTAATCTTATCTTTGTAATCGGCATATTGCAAACAAGTTTGAGAAACCTTACCTAGATGTCCTGCTTCGGCTTGTTGATAGTTGCGCCGAAAACTGAGTTGATTGTTTGTGTAAGATGGCAATGAAAGTCTAACAATTTCATAGTCTTTATCTTTAGTGGTTTTCGCCCGGTAATTTTGCCACTCTGAATAACATGGATAAGCCTCAGTCGGGCTGATATGCCATCTGCTAATATCATCGAGTCCGGTAAAAACATTAATTAAGATAAAAATATCAACTATAATAATGACAATCAAACTTACTTTATTCAGTGGTTCGTTGTTGATTGTTCTTGAATTACTAAAAAATTGACTCAAAATTCGGCGAATCCTGGCAAACATATTGTCTTTTAAATAAATGTAAATTTAATCCGAATCAATTTTATCCGATCGTTAGTGAATAGCTAAACAAAAATACATCTACCGATCTGAAGATTTGTTAACTGCTGACGAAAAACAAAATCCCCAACAACTTTTACGAAGTCAGGGATTTGTAGTTTTCAATTTTCACAAATCAGGCTACGGTCAAAAATATCATGACTTTCACCTGAAGTTGACACAGTTGATGGCTGTGCAACTCTACTTAATACCGCTAAGTTTAAGAATATTCGTAGGTTGGGTTGAGCAATAGCGAAACCCAACAAACTCCTAAATCTTGGATTTCGTTCCTCAACCCAACCTACACATTTCTGTTTTTTAGGCACAACCTATGCAGTATTGCAACCCTACTCAACCCTATTTAGCAGCGAAGTAGGCTTCTAATGCCTCAGAACCACCAATTAATTTACCGTCGATAAATACTTGGGGAACTGTTGTCGCACCCGCAACTGCTTTTAACGACCGTGTGGTGATATCCTTACCCAAGGTAATTTCTTCGTAGTTGATGCCATGTTCCTTAAGCATCGCCTTAGCACGGGCACAGTAAGGACAACCCACTTTCGCAAACAGGGAAACTACTTCGGGCTTAACTGCTTGGGGGTTGATGTATCTGAGCATTGTCTCAGCATCCGACACCTTAAAGGGATCTCCTGGCTCGTCTGGTTCAATAAACATTTGGTTAATTACACCATCTCTCACCAGCATAGAATAACGCCACGATCGCTTCCCAAATCCCAGGTCTGATTTATCTACCAATAAACCCATACCTTCAGTAAATTCACCATTTCCATCAGGGATTAGCGTGATATTTTCTACTTCTTGATCCTTTGCCCATTCGTTCATCACAAAGGCATCATTAACAGAAATACAGATAATGTCATCGACACCATTCTCTTTGAAAACTGGAGCTAATTCGTTGTAGCCAGGGAGATGAGTGGATGAACAAGTCGGAGTATAAGCACCCGGTAAAGAGAAGACAACTACTGTCTTATTAGCAAATAGCTCATCGGTTGTCACATCCACCCACTGGTTGTCCTTGCGAGTATGAAAAGTGACATTGGGTACTCTTTGTCCTCGGCGATTGGGTAACATAGTTTTGCTTGCCTTTAGTAATCAATTCCAGTCATAACTTATCATGGGAGAACTGGTACAATGTAACTATCAATCAGCTAAAAGACTTTATTAATGAATGGAGCGATCGCTGCTACAAACTCAGCGGTTGATTCATAGGGTAAAACATTACGCCCATTTATTTTTATACCTTGACTTTCAGGCAAACAAGCAAGATAGTGAGCCAAGCGTTCATCTGGCGTTTCTTTTTTATTGTCTTGGCTAATACTCGATGCAGTTTCCCCCATAACCGCTAATGTTGGTTGTTGAATCGAGGCAATAAAACTAGTATAATCATCTCGCCAAAACCCTGCTAAAAAAGAAAATACTGCATGACGACTAGCAGGATTTTCTGCACCTGCAAGCAATGTATTTAACCACTCTGCATCCACAGCGCTTTCAGAAGCAAAGAGTTGACGAATCGAAAAAGAACGTAAAAATTTTGGGGTGCGTGCATAGCGATAAAAAGCACTGCCAAAAGGCGAATCTAACACATTCCAAAGGAATTTTTCCTGCCATTCTGGTGGTTTATTTGTCATCAAAGCCCACGTTGGCGGCCCAGAAAGTACCAGTCCGGCAATTAAATTTGATTCCTTTTGGACTAATTGGATAGCAACTGGCAATAAAGCACCTTGCACTACAAGAATAACAGGTTTTTGAACTACTGTTTGTAAAAAGCACTGCAACTGTTCTGCCCAATCACTAGGAGTGTAAGCTACATGGGGCATATCACTTTCACCACATCCTAGTAAATCAGGGTTGTAAATTGAATTACGTTGACCTGAATTATACCACTCACGACAAAATCGCTGCCAAAATCGCCGCGACAATCCCACTCCAATCGGATGAATTAACAGTAAAGGAACGCCTTCAGATGTTGTATTAATTGGTTGATGAACTTCGTAGGCGCAACGATAATTCTGCCAACTGTAAAACTGGCTAGGAGATGCTGTCAAATTGTTCGTGTTAGCTACAGCAGATGGTTGCATAATTCCTAGTTTTAATACTTGCTAAAAAATTATCTGTGGATGAATCAACTGGTATCCAGCTTCTTTGAGCTTTTCATTCGATACCCAAGCATTATATGGGCGAGTATTTTTGATAGATGTATCCCATTCTACTTTGGGTAAATTATGTTTTTCAAATAGGCTATCTAGTAATTCTCGGCTGGTGAGATGTGCATCATCTACCAGATTGTAAATTCCTTGCAAACGACGGTGACGGGCAAATTC
>NZ_JADEXF010000880.1 GCF_015207245.1 Nostoc cf. edaphicum LEGE 07299 | reverse complement strand
GGATAGAAAAGGTATTTCCCAATATTCTTGATTACTTCAGCCTCAAGCCAGCTAAGGGAATGAGTTTAGAAGCGGCTGAAAAATTGGCTGTTAATGTAAAACCAGATAAAAAAGACAAGATTCTCACTAAATTAGTTGAACATAAAGACCAAAGTTTAGCTATACACCTTTTAAATGCAGCTGTTGGTGGTTGGACTCTAGTTAAATTAGCAAATTTAGATGAGCTTGAGCAACGGTTATATTTAGCAGCAGTTACTCTGCACGATCTCAATAAAATTGTACTCACGCAATTGGGTAACGTGCGGATGGATGGTAAGGAAGGGGATAAATACCATCATTATTTTGATGTTTGGGCTGAAACTTTAGGACTATGGAAATTTATTAGCAGTGAATATTGGCAAGACATAGCTTTTCTTGCTCAAAATGCTGAAGATGCAAGAGGAGCAAATCTGACTTTTGCTAACTTTCAAGAAATCAAATTAGCTCCTGAACATTTGATGGATTTAGCTGACTTTGTTCGGTTTGCTGACTTATTAGCTTCTATGGCTCATCGTCCAGATAGTTTATATCAAGAAAATATTCGGGCAATTGTACGACGCAGGTTAAAAGATAAATATGTAATTCGCCATCATCGTACTATCGAAAACCGAGGACTATTAACTCAAACAATCCACAATGCAGTATTAGAGAAATCAAGGGAAGTTGGATGGATAGCCTTTTTATTCTTCCCTGATGGCATTACATACTTTGCACCAAAGGATAGTGAAAAACCAGATTTATCAAACCTTGCTGAAATAGTGCGATCGCACATCTTAAAAACTGCTGCTAAGGGTTTGAATAGTTTAATTTATCGTCAGCCCAAAGGTATTATCAGTTGCAAACCAGATATGAAAGAAGTAGCTGATGTTGAACTTGCAGCAGAAACTCTTATCCGTCAGGTTTTTAATATACTTGGTGAAAAGCGATCTCCTGTAACTGGCGAGAGAAGAGAAAAAATAAAGTTACTTCCTGAATTAGTAAATTTAGATTGGAATTATCCCACTAATTTACAGGTAGATAGGTTAGCAGAAGGAGTCAGAGGATTAGTAGACATTCTCAAAGAATACTATGAAGTAAGTGAAGAGAAGGCCATCCAAGCTTTACTTAATGCTTTGGATATGAACGAATATGTAGAAGCTTTACAACGCATACCTGCCCTTGGTGGTGTACCTCATGGTTGGTATTTTTTAGCTGGTCATTATATCGGTAAAAATGGCAGCTTAAATGATGCTGAACTTGAAAATGTAATGATAAAAGCTATCCGCAGAGTTATCACAGAATGGGGTAAACCAGAACAATTAATACCGTTTGCTTTTCTTGATGCTTATATTGCTCAAGTATTAGATACCAGCGACAGTGATAAACAACATGATTTTGAAAAAGAGTTAAATCGTTACCATCGTAATAAAGCCAATCGCAAACGTGAACCAATATGTGCTGTTTGTAATAGTGCCTTTGATGTACGAGAAGAATTTTCTAGTTATACTAACAAGCGAGTCACTAGCCTTTCTAAAGAGTCTTTACGTGGCATTTGTACAGTCTGTCAAGTAGAAAAACTACTTCGCAGTTATTCTTTACGCCGGACTTTAGAAGCAGATGATGATATTGTTTACCTACACCTTTACCCAGATTATTACTTCACACCAGAAACGGCTCTTATAATGAATCGAGCCTATAAAAGCTTTGCTCAAAATGTATTTTCTGATTTAGATAAAGAATTAGCTAAACATAGCTATAACCCTAAATATATACCTCGTGCAGATGTTTTTAGGGTAGGTACTGATTCTAAAGAAAATGAGAAGCGACGACTAGAAAAAGTGGAATATCTAGAAGGACAAATGCACGGCTATTATCTTTTAGGAATTCCAGCATTATTTAAGAAACCAACTGATACAGAGGTATGGCATATACCAGCACTATTAACGCTAATTGCACCTTTAGCCTTTGGGGTTAAAGTAGTTGCTAGTCGTTCAACTCTTCCACCATACGACTCAGGAGCGGATTTTAAAGAAACTGCGGTTTTGGATGGTGTACATACCTATTGGCAACACAGCATCAGAAAATCTAGTTTCCGTCTAGATGAGTTAACAAATGCTATTCCTGCTGCGTTCTCTGTGTATGCTCTAACATCCCAAGCATACCGTGACAGTAAAAATTTTCCTGTTTGGAATGCTTTAAATAATGTTTCTCAATCTTTGGATACTAGCCCTTTGTATGTGTTCCATTATGCAGAGCGGATACTTGAAAATATTAAAAAGGAGGAGCGCAAGAAAAAAACAACTCAACTTAATGATCCATCAATTATCGTTTCTACAAAATGGTTTAATTATTAACAAATTTTGATTGATTATTACCAATGGAAAAGCCCTATGAGAATGATTGAAGCATTAGTGAATAAATATGCTCGTTTTTATCGAGCTTCAGGTAAAAATTCCTCGGCTTACACAAGACTTCGACCTTTAAACATAGCAGCAAAAGTTATCTTGGAAAGTCAGCCCAATACTTCTGAAGATGATCTGCAATTAATGATAGAAGGTTACTTGTTTTCTCTAGTAGATGGTGTACTAAATAACAATAACGAAGGTTATATCCCATCGGAAGCTGTGAAGGATAAAAGCCAGCGTCAAGCTCTTATTGAAGACTTTTCACAATACTTTGTCAAAGAAGTATTTAAGAACTATTGTAGGGGTGAAAGATCACTTCTAAGACAAAATATCAATCTTATTCGCCACGCGGCAGAAGCTTGGTATATAAAACAGTACCTCAAAAAACCTGAAGAAAAAGCACAAAAATCAGAAAACAAGGAGTCAAATTAATGTTTGAAC
>NZ_JADEXF010000879.1 GCF_015207245.1 Nostoc cf. edaphicum LEGE 07299 | reverse complement strand
GAAATATTCTAACTTCTTTAGCAATACGCAGCATCTCACCTACTGAATTTAAGTGAAAATCGTAATCGAGATGATCTGAATATAAAAATAATAAATGCGAACAAAGAGCTATATCAAACTCTTGATTATCATAAGCTAATTTTGGCAATTCACCGACTGCGTATCTGTTGCTTTTTTTGCCAATTTCATAATCAGACAGAAATTCTCGAATCACTTTCACTCGATTATGTCGCAAATCATCTGGAGATTTATGATAGCTCCATACCCAATCATTCGATGTAGCTTTGACTTGGTGAATGATGTTATCGACCACTTGATTAAATCTTTGCAATATTTCATCACTGGAAAATTGGTACAGTGGATCGACAGAAACAACACTTTTAGCCTGACGTGTCATTTCTGCATTAAAGCTTGCTGGCCCATCCCCAATTCCAATGATTCTTTTATTTAAATCTGTATTTGTTAAATTGAATATTTTTATATATTCATCCATTGACCTTCCAAAAGGAACTACTTTATCTAGAACCATTGCCATAGAATTTATCTCATCAATAGACTGATTAAACAGGATAATAGCATCAAAATGTTTTATTCGCTGCGAGACGGCAATCATTCAAAAGTGCGTTAAGCTCTTTTACAACTGTCAAAGGATTTCTACGTCTAAATATAGCAGCGATACCTTCTCTACGAGACGCTACGCGAACGGTAAGCTTCGCTAACACAGCTTCAAAAGGATTTCTACCTGTTTTTTTGACAGCATTTATTGCAGCTTGATTTGATAATCCTCGGACACTAACTAGCCATGCCGCTAACACATGTCCAGTACGTCCAATTCCACCAGAACAGTGTACAACAACTTTCTCATTTTGTTTATCAGCTTCTATTAAGAAAGGAAGTATTTTCTGTGTGAGGGTTTCTAAATCAGCTAAATGAAAATCTGCTATTGGTGCCCAACAAATTAGCTGATTCCCAAATTCCTGTTTGTATATGTTTAGAAGATCGAAGTAAGAAGCTAGCTGTTGTTCATCAAGAAGACAGCAAACTCGTTTGATATCTTGGCGCTTCATAAATTCTATCCAATCCTGAACATTCTTGTCAGTGTATCCAGGTCGCGTAGCACCAAAGACTATTTGCTCCTTCTCCCAAGCTGGGGCAAACTTGTACATATTTAGTCTAGAGTCGAGTTCAGTTTAGAGTCGAGGTTGGTAAATCTAACCAATGGCAGAAAATGGCGATCGCAGTCTAAAATTCCTTTACACCTAATGCAAGCTAAAGCTATTAATCTAAGACCTAATGCAATACCTACGTAGGTATATCTCACTATCTTCCTGTAGGCTGACGCTGCGCTTGCATCAAACTTACCTGGAAAATCTTAAGATAATAAGCTAAATCGCACGGTAGTAATAAAGTTTTTCAATAAATTTTATATTTTTGTGAATTGTCTTGCTGGCTATACTACCTCTAATGCCTCTAATGCTTGTTTTTAGGACTTTTGCAGCTTAGTTAGCTAACTCCAGTAGTTACCTTGACTAATTAATGAGGTTAAGAGAAACTAACTAAATACTGATGTGTGTGCTTATAATATTAATAAGTTTTGTAAAGATTCTGAGATATATATGTTGAAAGATGGAACATTAGTTAACAAATGGCAAGTTTATATCTAGTAAAAATGTTCCTATGGCTATATTTGTAGCCTTCTGCTAAGGCAGTAGAATTTAAGCGTACTTATCCTGGTTGGCCAAAATAATGGAGACATTAGAGTTCATAATTTATCCAGACGGTCGGGTACAAGAGAAAGTCACTGGCATTGTGGGTAATTCTTGCGCTGAAGTTACAGCAGCAATAGAGGCGCAGCTGGGGCAAGTACTTAATCATGAGCCAACCTCAGAATATTTCGCCGCGAAGGTGCAGCAATCTAATGTGGCGAATACACACACCACTTACAGCGATTGGTAAGTTTTCACAGTAGTTTAGTGTTATTAATTCACAACCACCATGTCACACTTTAGCCAAATTAAGACTCAAATTCGTAACCTTGATTCTTTGAAAGATGCTTTGACTGAATTGGGCGTAGACTGGAAACCCGGCCCACGAGAAGTTCGTGGCTATCGCGGTCAAACCCATCCTGCGGAAGTTAGTATTGAGCAGGAAAATGGCTATGACATCGGCTTTAGATGGAATGGCAAGGAATATGAATTGGTGGCTGACTTGCAATATTGGCAGCAAGATTTGTCTGTAGATGGATTTTTGCGCCAAGTAACACAGCGCTATGCTTATCAAACAGTTGTGAAAGAAACCGCTCGTGTTGGTTTTCAAGTCTCTGAACAACAAAAAAATGAAGATGGTTCAATTCGCCTGGTAGTACAGCGCTGGAGTGCGTAATGGCTGATTTTCTGCCGTCGCCGGAAGAACAAGAAGATAACCGTTCCGGTTTAGAACCAGAATTAGGGGGTTTTTTACGGGATGCCCCAGAACGTTCTGGTTTGGAACCGGAATTAGGTGGTTTGCTGCGCCAAAATGGTGTTTATGTTGACGAAATCACCTGTATTGGCTGTAAGCATTGCGCTCATGTTGCCCGTAACACCTTTTATATTGAACCAGATTACGGGCGATCGCGCGTGGTTCGGCAAGATGGGGACGCTGAGGAAATTATTCAAGAAGCAATTGATACTTGTCCCGTTGATTGCATTCATTGGGTTGATTACACTGAACTGAGAAAATTAGAAGACGAGCGCAAATATCAGGTAATTCCTTTAGTGGGTTATCCTGTAGAACAAGCAGTTGCTGCTAGCGAACGTCGGCGTAAAAAGCAAAAGTTAAAAACCAAAAAATCCCGTTATTAAGATAAAAACGTTAAATCAATATAATAAAGG
>NZ_JADEXF010000878.1 GCF_015207245.1 Nostoc cf. edaphicum LEGE 07299 | reverse complement strand
GCCCTTGATTGTCAAACAACAGCCTTGGGGTTTTTTAGTTATTCATCATTGCCTTCAACCCCGACAATGGCAGGAAGCAGAGCGCAGTTTGCTACAACAAGTAGGAATGATGTTGACAATTAACTTGCATTCGGCTGAAATAGTAGCTCCACCTGCTCAACAGTTTGAATCCTGCGATCGCTCACAGTTACTAGTGCCATTGCAGCAGGTGAACCAGACCGTACAAGAAGGAGCCAGAATCGCCGAGCTTGCCAACGAGCATTTAATGTCTATTCAAGATACTGTTGCTATTACTAATAAACAGCTGCAATACCTTGGTGAATTCTGTCAGCAAGCTTCTGGCTTTGTTCATCTTGTGGAAGGCTTGAGTACCAAAATTCAGGTTTTATCCCTGAATACAGCCATCGAAGCCACAAAAGCTAGCGACCAGGAACGAGGTTTGCTAGTTGCTGCCGAACAGGTGGAAATTCTCGCCCGTCAAGCCCGCGAAAGCACGCTAAATTTAGAGGAATGGTTCCAAGAACTCCAGGTGGCAGCAACAGACGTTGCTTCTGCTATCGAACCGTGCGATCGCCAAATCAGTGCTGGGCTGGAATCAATCGCGCAAATCCACGAGCAATTCAGAGCGATCGCCGACATCGCTGCTTGTACCCTCAAATCAATGTCGAAGCCATAGAATTGTCACAAACCCCATAGAAACTGAGAGTTGTTTTCATGAGTACCGATTTTGTCCCCCAACCGCAGAACGACGATCGCTTTCTAGAAGAAGCGATCGATCTGTTGCTGTTCTTGGAGCAGGAGTTGCCTAACTATACAAAAGACAGTAACCCTGGTACAGCTTTGGCTCTCATGGAAGCTGCTAGCTCTCTGCATTCGATTGCCATAGCAGCCGAGCTAGATGCCATTGCCATAGTTGCGGCTGCACTAGAAGAGATTTTTCAGCTTCTGCATCAGTATCGAGCAACTGTCAACGCCCCAATCGCCTCCCTGTTGTCAGAAGGATTAGATTGCCTACAGATGCTATTGATGGCATTTTTAACAGCCTCGCAAATTGACGAAGTAGAAATTCTGGAGCGGATGTCTGCCATTGTTGCTCGTCTACAAGCAGAGTTTGGCGATCGCCAACAAAGCGTTATCCCCCAGGAAACAAACCTTGAGATATCGATAGAGCAACCGCAAGAATATCAACCAGTTATTCAGTTGGGCGATCGCTTGGCCGAGGTAGAATCTTCTACGGCTCTACCAGAGCAAGTTATGGTTAAAGACAAAGAAATTCTTGACAGAGAACTAACTAGCCCCCAGTCTGGCAGCCTTGTTCGCGTAGATACCGAGCAGCTTCCCATCAAGGTAAGGGAACTAGCAAACCCGGAGGAGTATGGGGAAGAAGATTTTCATGCTTGGTTGGGGGATTTTTCCCTGCCTAATGAAATATCTGTTGCATCCCTAGTTAAATCTGTTCGCGATCGCCATCCACTCTCTTTGCAAGAATCGATTTCTACCATTCTTGCAACAAGTATTCCAACCGCCACACCCATCAATATTAAGCATCTCGAACAACTAAACGCGCTAATTGCAACATTATTAACTACATATAATCAGCAAGTCTGTCAGGAAGAACAACAGCAACATACGATCGGGCGGTTGCTCCGACAAGTTAAACGATTACAACACCTGCTCGATAATCTACAAGAATGGTCAGGACGTTTAGCAGCAATTTCAGATACCCTTTCTCCTCTAGCTGCTTCTCGCTCTCAGCAATTATACAGTACTCTGCAATCTGTTTTGGCCCAAGCGTCTCAGGTGGTATCAACTGTTGATTCGCTGAATAACAATCATCATCAACTCAAACAAGAACTGATACAGCAGGAAAAGTTGCTTAACCAGTCTTCCAATTTAGTCAAAAAAGTTACAACTATTCCTTTAAAAGTAGCGTTAGAACCTTTACATCGGCTTTGGTCTCAGTTACAAGCTCTACAAGATAAGTCTGCTAGACTACATTTACAAATTAGCGATATCCAAGTCGATCGGGCATTTAGCGATCGCCTCCATGCTCTCCTGTTGCATATAAGTTGCTATTTACTAGAGCAAAGTATTGAGTCTTGCCAAACACGCCAACAGCTAGGTAAAAATAGCAACGGTATTATTGAAATTCAGGTTTACCAGCAGGGAAATCAACTGATTATTGATGGCTGTGATGATGGCGCAGGACTTAACTTATCTCAAATTTATCAACAAGCTTCAGCCCAAGGACTCGCCCTTACAAAACCAGGAAATATCTTACAAGAGCTGGTACTTGAACCAGAGGTTTCATCTGTTTTATGCGATCGTGCTGCCTTAGAGTTAGGAGTAGAATTAACTGAAGTTTGCAAGCAATTAACAGCTATTCAGGGAAGAATAGTATTGAAGTCTAAAGCTGGACATGGTACAGCCTTTTCGCTCCAAATTCCCCTCGATCAAAAAATTGCTCAACTTATCGTCTGTCAAGCTAACTCCAGAGTCTATGCATTTCTTGCCGATTCTGTAGAGCAGATTTGTCTATCCCAGTCCGAACAAATTATCCAAACTCAAGCCGGACGTATGTTATTTTTGCAGTCTTCTGGCACCAGTGGTTTCCTTGGTTGTGCTGATGAGGATTTAACAACAGAAATGCTCGTCCCTATCCACTTATTGACTGATGTGCTGATTTGTCCTAACCACCTTCCCACCTCAGTTACTACTTACAGCACAGATACAGCAAATGCTTTCAAGCAGGATAAGCCTTTATTAGTATTTCGTTACTTAGACAAACGATGTGCTTTAGAAGTAGATTGCATCATCGGCAAACAATCTTCTGCAATCCATCCTCTGGGGGAAGCAATTCCAGTTGCTGCTTATATCCAAGGAA
>NZ_JADEXF010000877.1 GCF_015207245.1 Nostoc cf. edaphicum LEGE 07299 | reverse complement strand
GAACATCAGTAGCGATATTTATCAGCAACTGGGTTTTGGAATAAACTTTAACGATCGAATAGAAAGTTCAGTTAATGCTCCTTTTGCCACCCATGCTACATGGGGACTACTATCGAGCAAACAACAGTTGGGTAAACACCAACCTGTTTTTCAACGAATAGAACCCCCGAAAAACGATTAGTCCTTATCAAACTCTGATTTTGTTCAATTTTTTTATTTTCTCACAAAATTTATCGTGGCTCAATTTAAATTAGCCGCGGAACATTATCATAAGCCGCTGTGACTAGCATCTAAAAGTTGGTAATTTGTATCAAAAATAACAGGGATAAAAAATGAGGTATCACAATGATGTTGAATAATTTGGAAAACGATTCAATATTTACGCCAGAACAAGTTTTGGAGAATCGAGGTAGGGTCGCCATATTTATTGATGGCTCAAATTTATTTTACGCTGCACTACAACTAGGTATTGAAATAGATTACACGAAACTATTATGTCGATTAACAGGAGGTTCTAGATTACTGCGTTCTTTTTTCTACACTGGTGTAGATCGGACAAACGAGAAGCAACAGGGGTTTTTGCTGTGGATGCGTCGCAATGGCTATCGAGTCATTGCTAAGGATTTAGTCCAGCTACCAGATGGCTCTAAAAAAGCTAACCTGGATGTAGAAATAGCAGTAGATATGATGGCACTAGTAGATTCTTATGATACCGCAGTTTTAGTCAGCGGTGATGGGGATTTGGCTTATGCAGTAAATTCAGTCAGCTATCGTGGCGTGCGGGTAGAAGTTGTGAGCTTGCGTTCGATGACCAGCGACAGCTTAATTAATGTAAGCGATCGCTACATTGATTTAGAAGCAATCAAAGAAGATATTCAAAAAACTCCTCGCCAAAGCTATCCATACCGACCGTTATCAGGCATCGGTTTTTTGGAAGACCCCAGAACTAGTGATGGACACCTAGAAATCCAAGAATAATGGCATATCAATTTCATAAAAGAGGGAGATGGGGAAAGAGAAAAATTCAAAATTTCTCCTCCACTCCCTCCTTTCTTATTTTACCTTTGACCTTTTTCTTGGTATTTGGTTTAGCCGCCTGCGGGAGCAAATCCCCGCCAACTTCCCAACAAAATACTGCGGATTCATCTAATAAAGATAGTAATTTGACTTTCTTTGATGTCACCCTAGAACAAGCAGACGAAGTGGGAAGACCAATTTGGAAAGTCAGGGCTAAAACCGCAAAATACACCAAAGAAAAACAAATTGGTCAGGCTGAAAGCCCTTATGGTGAACTATATCAAGATGGCAAAATTGTTTACCAAATCAAGGCTGATGTAGCAGACATTGAACAAGATGGGAAGCAGTTGTTTCTAAAAGGTAAAATATTTGCCACAGATCCTAGTAATGGGATTGTGTTGCAAGGGAATGAATTAGAATGGCGTCCCAAAGAAGATTTGTTGATTGTTCGTAACAAGATTAACGGTACTCATAAAAAACTACAAGCAGTAGCGCAGGAAGTGCGAGTAAAAACCCGCGAACAGCGGATGGAATTTTCTGGAGGAGTAGTAGCAAATTCTATCGATCCCCAGATGCAAGTGAGAACTGAACATTTAATCTGGAATATTAAAGAAGAAAAACTGATTGGCGATCGCCCTCTAGAAATTGACCGCTACAAAGATAATAAAATTAGCGATCGCGGTAAGGGAAATTCTGCCGAAGTCAACTTAAAAACAAAAATTGCCACTGTCCAAAAAAATGCTCAACTAGAATTACTAGACCCACCACTGCAAATAGCTAGTAACTCTATGACCTGGAACATGAATGCAGAAACTGTCACTACAAACTCACCTACACGAATGTTCCATCGTGCTGAAAATGTCACAGTGACAGCCAATCAAGGTGAAATGAAAATACCGCAAAAAACTGTTTACTTAAAAGGTAATGTCAACGCCGTTGGTCAGCGTCGCCAGTCTTTAAGAGCCAATACACTAACTTGGTATTTAGATAATAAGTTAGTTGAAGCTCAGGGAAATGTTGTTTACCGACAAATTGACCCACCTTTAAATTTTGTGGGTGAAACAGCAGTTGGTAATCTGCAAACAGAAAATATTGTTGTCAAAGGTGGTAGTTCTAGCGGTAGGGTAGTAACGGAGATTATTCCTCAAGAAAAAGCCAATCGTCAGCAGTAAAGTTAGGGTGAATGGGGTCTGCCTTCACCCATAAGTTTTGGGTTGGTCGAGTACTAGACTAGGATTTTAGTAATACAAGCCTTTTGATAGCCCATGAATGGATCAAACCGATTAGGTAAGAAATCCTTGCCAACATCCCAACAAGCAGAACATTCCCACTATCACGATAAAGACCACGAGCATACAGATGGTACTCATGGGACTGGAGACTTGGCTCATCCCCACATCCATAGCGAAGAGTCTTTACGGCGAATTGTCAATCGATTATCGCGTATAGAAGGACATGTTCGTGGTATTAAGGCAATGGTGGAGCAAAATAGCCCTTGTCCTGATGTCCTACTGCAAATTGCCGCAGTGCGGGGTGCATTGGATCGGGTAGCGCGAATTGTTTTGGATGAACATTTAACTGAGTGTATTGGTAGAGCTGCACAAGAGGGTAATATTGATGTTGAAATTAAACAGTTAAAGGCTGCTTTAGATCGATTTTTACCTTAAAAATAAGAAGAATAATCTAAAATGCGTCTGTAAAATTAGTGATGCACTAGCAGCGATGCATTAAAATTCAATAGTGCATCCTGACATTCACTCCAGCGACATCATATTGCCAACTGGTAGACAATCTATTTTTATAGACTTTTCTTTATTCACTTTTTCTAAGAGGCAACCAGGGAAAAACTTATTCCATCAGATAATAT
>NZ_JADEXF010000876.1 GCF_015207245.1 Nostoc cf. edaphicum LEGE 07299 | reverse complement strand
TTTGAGGTATGAGCAACCTTCAGGAGATTACAACAACTGATAATGCTAAATTCGTAATTCACATTGAATTTGGGTTTCCAATTTGTCATCTGTAGCTTTCTTTTTTTTCAACTGGTATTACTGCCGCTAGAGAAATGATTTGAGTGAGCGGATGGTAATACTTGCAATCTTCCTTGAGTAATGCCTTATTGCTCTAGCTATTAGTCAGAAAAAACAATGACTAATGGCTAACGAAAACTCACCAACACTTGAATATGTTCTTTCTTCGGACTCTTTTTGCTGTAGAACGAGCACCTCCAACGACGTTCTACATAAGGGACTTGCGCGAGTACCTCCAGTAGGTACAAAATGCCAACGCCTGATAAACCGACAGACCCACCAAACAATTACAGGATCAATCATTATGTCCGACGAAAAAATTAGACAAATTGCTTTCTACGGTAAAGGTGGTATCGGTAAATCTACCACTTCCCAAAACACCCTTGCTGCAATGGCAGAAGTGGGTAAACGCATCTTGATTGTCGGATGTGACCCCAAAGCTGACTCTACCCGTTTGATTCTGCACTGTAAAGCTCAAACCACCGTGTTACATCTTGCTGCGGAACGGGGCGCTGTGGAAGATATCGAACTTGAAGAAGTAGTTATCAATGGTTTCCGAGATATCAAATGCGTGGAATCTGGTGGACCTGAACCTGGTGTAGGTTGTGCCGGTCGGGGGATTATCACCGCCATCAACTTCTTAGAAGAAAACGGCGCTTACTCAAACGTAGATTTCGTATCTTACGACGTATTAGGCGACGTTGTATGTGGTGGTTTTGCTATGCCAATCCGTGAAGGCAAAGCCCAAGAAATCTACATCGTTACCTCCGGTGAAATGATGGCGATGTTTGCTGCTAATAATATCTCTCGCGGTGTTCTTAAGTACGCCCATACTGGTGGCGTGCGCTTGGGAGGTCTAATTTGTAATAGTCGTAATACAGATAGAGAAGACGAACTGATTAGCACCCTAGCAGCCAGATTGAGTACTCAGATGATTCACTTCGTGCCACGTGACAACATCGTGCAACACGCAGAATTGCGCCGAATGACTGTCAATGAGTACGCACCCGATAGCAATCAAGCTAATGAATACCGTACATTAGCAGACAAGATTATCAACAATACAAATCTTGCCGTTCCCACACCTATTGAGATGGACGAGCTAGAAGATTTGTTGATTGAATTTGGTATTCTCGAAAGCGAAGAAAATGCTGCAAAACTGATAGGTGCCGCCAACGCTCAAGCAGATGGTGAGAAGAAGCTAGAAGATGCTCAAGGCGAAGCATTAGAAGCAGTGAAAAAAGGAAACGTAGAAATAGTTTCTGGTAGCTAGAAGAAGTAAGGTTCTTGTTTAGACTCCGGTGCTAAATACAGAGTAAATATTAGGTGGGCTATTTTGTCCCACCCTCTGACCAATCCTTAAAAATGGAGGTAATCGAATAGCTAATCTTAACTCTGTGTGTTTTATCTTCACCGTGGCAACACCAATTTACCAAGATGTACACAGCAAAATTAATACTTTAATAGTCTAGTTCGTGTTTTTGTTTTCTCCTTCTCTAACCTAGTTGATGTTTATGTTTTAGGGGATGAGAAATCATCTTTCTCATCCCCCTTTTATTCCATACTTTAGATACACGGTTAATAAATGGAAATCATCTTTATTTTTTGGTAATTCAGTTAATACCTAATAACTTCTACCTATTGTCACCAAACAAATGAATCCCACACCAGGAAAAATCAACGATTCATTCAGTGAGTCAAATTCTGAAGATGCTCCTCAGCAACAGAAATTGCATAAAAAAAAGTCCTCTACACAATTACCCCAACCTGGAACTACTCAAGGGAGCTGCGCTTTTGATAGTGCAATGATTACCCTAGTACCAATCACCGATGCTGCTCATGTAGTTCACGGGCCAAGCGGCTGTGCTGCCAGCATTTGGGGAAGTTACAGCAGTCTTTCATCTGGTTCAATGCTCTACAAAATACGTTTTACCAGCGACATCGATGAGAACGATATCATCTTCGGTGGAGCCAAAAAGCTGTACAAAGGCATTTTAGAATTAGCAAGACGCTACAAACCGGCGGCGGTATTTGTCTACTCCACTTGCATCACCGCCTTAATTGGAGATGACATCGAGGGAGTTTGCAAAAATGCCACCGAGAAAACAGGAATACCCACCATACCTGTACATTGTCCTGGCTTTATTGGGAACCAAAATTTGGGCAATCGTGTTGCTGGTGAAGCGTTGCTAGAACACGTTATTGGAACAGCCGAACCAGAGACTAGTACAGATTATGACATCAACCTAATTGGTGAACATAACATCGCAGGTGCAATATGGAATGTTCTACCGTTATTGAATAAATTAGGTATCAGAGTTTTGGCTAAAATTACAGGCGATGCTGTCTACAAAGAAGTTTGCTATGCCCATCGTGCCAAACTTAATGTGCTACTCTCCTCCAAAGCACTAATTAACATGGCAAAAGGGATGGATAAAAAATATGGCATTCCCTACATTGAAGAGTCTATTTATGGCATAGAGTCAATAAATCAGTGTTTAAGGAATATTGCCGCCAAGTTGGGTAATCATGATTTGCAGGAACGTACAGAAAAGCTAATTGTAGAAGAAACTGCTGCAATAGATGAAAAACTCGCTCTGTTTATTACCCGATTGCAAGGTAAGCGTATTCTCCTGTCTATTGGAAGTTTCAAGAGTTGGATGATTATCTTTGCTGCTAAGAAATTGGAGATGGAAGTTATTGCTATTCTTACTAAGAATAATACTGATGAGGATAAAATTAGAGTCAAAAGTTTGCTGGGTCAAGATAGCATAATTCTAGAACAAAATAGT
>NZ_JADEXF010000875.1 GCF_015207245.1 Nostoc cf. edaphicum LEGE 07299 | reverse complement strand
AGGTGGTGATACCAGGTTTACAACTGCACCTGGATCTATTGTTAAACTAGTTACAAGTTCGTCATTTCCACCTGCTGTACCGCTATATGCAGGTGTAACAAGTAACATTGGACCGGTGAAATATGCAGAAGTAGGCGCAGTTAACTCAGCACTGACGCTGACAGAAGAACCTGATGGTCTAACAATTGTAACCGCACCACGAGCAGCAGCGTCTCCTGCATTTGCAGGTGCTGCAAAGAAATTACCAACACCAACCAAACCTAATACACAAACGCTGCCTTTGAGAATTGCAGAAATTTTCATGATTAACAAACTCCCCGTGTTGTTTCTCTTTACGTTCTCAATATAACCATTGGCTGCCAGAAACATCTCAGCAATAATACTGGAATTTATCAAAATTCCATAGGTCATAAATTAAAAAAACTAATAGATGGTATTGTTGGTGCGGATCTGAATAAAAGCTTCAAAAAGCTCACAAAAATAGAATTGTAGCAAGGCTAGTGCCTACTCAGTGTCTGTATTAAAGTGGTGGCAATGAGTACCAGATTTTAGATTTGGAAAAACAAAATTCAGAAAGTGCTGGAGGTAAGACTTTAGACTATTCTCACCACTCCAATCCTCTGTAAACACTGCTTAATAATCGTTAAAACTTGTCAGATATGGCTATGTGATATCTTTGCTAAATCTTAAGTGCATCTTTATGGTTAATATGCTGTGGACAACAATTTGAATCCCCAGACCGATCGCACTTATTGTATAAATGCAATATTTTGAAAGGGCACATAACTATATGCCAATACCATATTCCACAAAATTGAAAACGGCTATAAAATCTAGTTATAGGGTGCTTAGGGTGATTATCTGGAAGATACCCAAGGCGATGTCTACGACGGGCTATGCCTACGCACAAAGCACCCAAAAATTTCTTAGTAATGTTGGCTTTCGTGCCTACACAAGTTGATTTTTGAATCTTTGACTAAAGTTATTTGAATACAAATAGATTTTTGAAAGTTATGATGTCTGTCCTTTCCCAGTAGCGAGGTAGATTGTAAGCACAGCAAAAAATTGCCTTAGCGTTACCCGCAAGCACCATTTAACCTACTATATTTATTGTCCTCCAGTTCAATGGGCTACATCTGCCTGCCGTTAGGTCATTATGGCAAAATCTAAGAAAAGCGCTACCCCCATCAATCTCAGCGATCCACAATATTATCTTAACCGAGAGTTAAGCTGGTTAGAATTTAATGCCAGGGTATTACATGAAGCCTGTGACGATCGCACCCCACTTCTGGAACGTCTTAAGTTTTTGGGAATATTTAACTCTAATTTAGATGAGTTTTTTATGGTGCGCGTTGCTGGCTTAAAGCAACAAGTAGAGGCAAAAGTTAGCCTGTTAACTCCCGATGGTCGCACACCACAACAACAGCTAGACGATATTAGGTCTACCCTCACTCCCCATGTCAACAAACAGCACCAACATTTTGAGGAAGTACTTCGTCCTCTACTAGTAAATCATGGCATTCATATTCTGAATTACATAGATTTGAATCAAAAGCAGCGGACTCATCTCAATAGCTATTTTGAGGAACAAGTTTTTCCAGTTTTGACTCCTCTGGCTGTCGATCCTAGTCATCCCTTTCCGTTTATTTCTAATCTCAGTTTAAATCTAGCTGTTGTGGTCAAGAACCCAGACACCGAAGAAGAATTCTTTGCCAGAATCAAAGTCCCTAGTGTTCTCCCACGATTTTTACCGATACCGCCTGAGTTGGGAGATCAAAACAGCGAAAAACCTGCCCACTGGACTGGAGTACCCTTAGAACAGGCGATCGCTCATAACTTGGAATCACTATTTCCAGGGATGAACATTCAAGAATATCATCCGTTCCGCATTACCCGTGATGCCGATTTGGTCTTAGAAGAAGATGAAGCAGATGATTTGTTGTTAGCGATCGAACAGGAATTGCGAAAACGGCGGCTGGGTGGAAGTCCAGTCCGGCTAGAAATTCAATCCCAAACTCCGGAAATAGTGCGATCGCGATTATTGCAAGATTTGGAATTAACAGAAAGTGATGTTTACGAGGTAGATGGTCTTTTGGGACTGCGGGATTTAATGTACTTTATGTCCTTGCCATTGCCGGAACTCAAAGATCCACCACGCCAATCTGTTGTACCGTTACGCCTGCAAAGACTGAGAGAACCGAGTTTAGACCCAGATGCGCTGGAGACGGACGAAGGAAAAGACTTTTTTGCTGTAATTCGGGAAAAGGATTTACTAGTACACCATCCCTATCAATCCTTTTCGGCTACAGTGGTGCGCTTTATTACCCATGCTGCCTACGATCCGAATGTGTTAGCCATCAAGATGACCCTTTACCGGACTTCTGGTGACTCGCCCATCGTCAACGCCTTAATTGCCGCTGCCGAAAATGGCAAGCAAGTATCTGTGCTGGTGGAATTAAAGGCGCGATTTGATGAGGAGAATAATATTTACTGGGCAAAACGACTAGAAAGAGTTGGAGTTCATGTTGTCTATGGTTTAGTCGGGCTAAAAACCCATAGTAAAACCGTCATGGTGGTACGGCGGGAAAAAGACCGGATACGTCGCTACGTGCATATTGGCACAGGTAACTATAACCCTAAAACAGCACGACTGTATACAGATTTGGGATTGTTTAGTTGCCGTGAAGAATTGGGTGCTGACATCACAGATTTATTTAATTTCTTAACCGGATATTCCCTGCAAAAATCTTATCGAGAGGTGCTGGTTGCCCCTGTGAATATGCGCGATCGCTTTTTGGCATTAATTCACCGCGAAATCGAAAATGTTCAAAATGGATTTTCTGGACGGATTGTCGCCAAAATGAATTCTCTAGTCGATCCGCAAATTATCGCTACTTTAT
>NZ_JADEXF010000874.1 GCF_015207245.1 Nostoc cf. edaphicum LEGE 07299 | reverse complement strand
CTTCTTTAATTTGGTTTAAGTACTGATAACCAGATATACACAACGTCTATCGTCTGCCAAAATGTGTTCAATTCGTTCAATGCTCACATCGTTACCTAAAACCGTTTGAAAGATTTCTAACTCCATTCGACAAAGCCCGGTACAAGCAGTTGCCACCGCACAAATAGGGCAATGCTTTTCAGCGAGGAGAAAAGTGCCATCGGCTTGAGCCGTGACCTCTGCCATGTAGCCTTCCTCAGTTCGCTGCACTGCTAACGCTTCTAGTTGCTGTTGAAGCGGAGCATGCCGAGGCATGATTGCTCGATACGCTTGAATTTGTTCGCGAGTTCTGACTTCCAATAGCCGATCAAATCCCTCTTCACCAAATGCCTCTTTCATTGAGTTAATCAGACCCAACGTTAACTCAGCGTAGCGATCGGGGAAGAAACGATCAGCAGCAGGCGTTAACTCCCATAACTTGGCAGGCCGTCCCATCGGACGTGCTTCTTTCTGGTACGTCACCAATCCTTCTTTTTGCAACGCGTAGATATGCTGCCGCACTGCCATTGCGGTGATGTTCAAGTGGGAGGCTAGCGTTTCCGCATCCGTTGCTCCTTCCTGTTTGAGATATTGGACGATCACCCGTCGAGTCCGAACGCTAGTTGATTCTGCTTTCATACTTAACAAATTAAAGAAAAAGCTTTACAAAGTCAAGTTAAGCACTTATGATTCTTACTAAAGGTTTTTCTTTATAAAGTCGCAACTTCTCAAGTTGGTGCAGTAATGGCAAATATTGCGATCTTTGGAGCTAGTCGCGGCGTTGGCTTAGGCTTCAGTGTTGGGTTGCCAGATGCAGGCGATACGGTGTTTCTCATCTCCAGAACTCGCCCTCCTAGCCTTGATCGCGCTGATCAAGTGTCTAGAGTTTGGATTCCGGCAGACTTGTCGCTTACTCAGACTGCTGCGGTCAAAGTGGCTGAGGCAATTGGCGATCGCGCGGTTGACTTTCTGTTCTACAACGCCGGGATTTGGGAGGAGAATGCGTTTGAGCCAACCTATTCCTTTGAACAATCCACTCTAGAGGAGATGGAACAAATTATCCAAGTGAATCTGCTGGCTGCTATTCTCTGTACTCATCGGTTGTTGCCAAATCTCAAGCGTTCAAGCAATCCCCGTGTTGTCTATATGAGTTCGCTTTCGGGTTTAGATAACTCTGGCGCACCGGAAGTGGCGAATACCGCATCTAAATTTGGTCTGCGGGGTGTGGTTCATGCCCTGCGGGAATGTTTACGAGAGCATCGTATTCCAGTGACTTCGCTCAACCCAGGTAGTATTGCGGCAGAAATTGCCTATGAAGCTGGGGCAGAGGCAGCAATCCAAACCTACAACAGCAGGCAAATTCCGATGCAGGATTTGGTTCTCTTACTGCGCTGTTTGCGTCAATTATCGCGCGTCTCCTGTGTGAAAGAGATTGATATTCCGGCGATGTCCGATCGCTATGCCTGAGCAATTGTGTCTCCACTCGGTTGATCTCCTGCACTGGCAACTTTCAATAAAATTGATTTAGGAGTCAAATCATGGTTCAACAAATTCAACACCTCAATCCCCCTGGATTCTTCGATCCATCTCATTACGGTTTCACCCATGTTGTAACGGTTCCCGCTAACACAACTCTTGTCTATATCGCAGGTCAATTGGGCATGGATGAGACGGGCAATCTGGTTGCGGCTGACTTTGCGGCTCAGTTGAAACAGGCATTTGCTAACCTTCGTGCAGCATTAGCAGCAGTTGGGGCAACCCCAGAAGACGTTGTGAAAATTACAGTCCTCTCAGTTGATCACGATGCCGAAAAACAGCAATTGATCTCAGCCGCACGGAATGAGGTGTGGCCGGGCGATCGCAAACCTACCAGTACTTTGATTCCTGTACCGAAATTAGCAGTCGAGGGGCTATTGTTTGAGATAGACGCGGTTGCTGCAATTCCCAATTCTTAATCCAGAGGAGCTTCTGATGTCGTTACCGATTGTTCTGCAACCCGGTGAAGGAAAGTCCGTTAAACTCGGCACCAGTACCTGCACATTCAAAGTGACTGGGGAGAACACAAATGGACACTTTGGCTTGTTTGAATTTGTTATGGAACCAGGAACGAAAGGAGCCAGTCCACACATCCACAAGCAATTGACCGAGATATTTTATGTGGTGGAGGGAGAAGTGGAGTTGCTGTTGGATCGGCAAACAATTATGGCTGCACCGGGCGCAATGATGCTCGTGCCAGAAAATACGCCGCATGGGTTCTCTAATCCTGGAACAGTGAGATCGACCCTACTGATCCTCTTTTGTCCTGCCGACTCACGGGAGCAGTACTTTGAGGGGTTAGCCCGGTTAACCGAAAACGGGCGGCAACCCAGCCAAACTGAGCTACTGCATCTGATGCAGCAATTTGATCAGTATCCAGTTCCATAGAAGGAGCCAAGCAATGCTAACTTCAGATATATTAGTTGTTGACTTTGTTCAGCAGGATGATGTGCTGAAGCTTTACCCTGAAGCGCCGTTACTCTCCAGTGACAAAGCAGGATGGGACGGCATTCAACTGCAATATCATCGCCATCCACCGCATCAGTTGGCAGAAAATTATTCGCAGAAGAGTTTCACAATGAAACGGCCCCAGTTCATTGTGGCAGTAGCCATTTTCCTCATCACCCACACAGCGAATTTGCAAATTCCCCTGTATGGTACTTATGCAAAGATGGCAGGTTTTGGTAGTGGCATTTCGGCGATCGGGTTGGCTGGCGCATACAGGAAACTTGGATTTCCTCTAGCCAAATTATTGTCAACCCTACCCATGCACCAGAACCGTATTGAGCTATTTTTGGACAATTTTTAACTTCAATTCTTGTAAAAGTTCAGTGCTAATGGGTAATGT
>NZ_JADEXF010000873.1 GCF_015207245.1 Nostoc cf. edaphicum LEGE 07299 | reverse complement strand
TTCTTTACTTGAGTAAATATAGTTGATGCGATCGCTTATGTAATAACTGTTTTCGTATCAATGGAATACACGATAAGGTAGCATAGGTGTGCTACCTTACTAAAAACGAATATTAACCTTCTTTAATCGCTGCTTGATAGCGACCTAGCGCGATTAAAGGAAAGTATTGTTGATACATATGATACTTAAGATAAAAATGACAAGGGAAGCCAGTACCTGTAAAGTCCGCCTCAAACCAAGTACCATCTGCCTGTTGAGTTGCAACCAGATAGTCAATTCCCCGCTCAATCACCTCAAGAACTAATTTACCAGTTGCTTCACCTGCGGCCAAAAGGCCAATTAAAGCCCAAGCAGTTTGAGATGCAGTACTATTTCCTTTTCCTTTGAGACTGGGATCGTTGTAGCTGCGGCAAGTCTCGCCCCAACCACCATCTGGATTTTGACATCCAACTAACCAAGCTGCTCCTCGTTCTATATTGAGTTTATGCCTTTGAGGATCGATTAACGCCAAAGCTGATAAAACGCCACTGGTTCCGTAGATATAATTTACACCCCAACGACCAAACCAACAGCCTTCGGTTTCTTGTTCGTGTAAAAGATAAGTAAGCGATCGCTCCAAATTATCACTATCAATTGACAAATCACAAGCACCCAGCATTTCTAGTACTCTAGCCGTAACATCTGCGGTGTTTGGATCGATCATGGCTTTCAAGTCGCCATAAGGAATTGAGTTAAGCCAATCTTGATCGTTATCCAAATCAAAAGCAGCCCACCCGCCTGGTTTACATTGCATAGATGCAATCCAGTTTAAGGCACGAGCGATCGCAGCCTGCTTGATTTTTTCATTAGGAAGTTTCGCCAAATGTAGAGCCATCACCACCACCGCCGAGTCGTCTACATCGGGATAAAAGCGATTCTCAAACTCAAACGCCCAAGCCCCTGGTTTTCCCCGATGATTTTTGACAACCCAATCTCCGTAATCCAAAATTTGCTTTTGCAGTAACCATTCTCCAGCTTGCACCACGGCGGTATGATCTGGTGCAAAGCCTGATTCTACTAAGGCACGCATCGCCCAAGCAGTATCCCAAACTGGTGAAACACAAGGCTGTACCCGGTAGCTATTTTCTGTTTCAATGGCAAAGTTATCAATTGCTTGCAAACCTCGTTCCACAATAGGATCGCTTCGGTCATAATCCAGACACCGCAAAGCTAGCATTGAATTCAACATCGCCGGAATAATGCCGCCCCAGTCACCTGTAGCTTCTTGGCGCTCTAAAATCCATTTTTCGGCGGCTTTGATGCCTTCTTGACGGAAAGGGACTAAATTAAGGCTTTCTGCCAACTTAAACCCCTGATCGAGGGTGAGGAATAAATCTGTCCAATCGCCACTTTGGGGTAATTCCCACTGGACTCGATCGACACCTTCAGCGTATAGCTCATCTAGATTGATTGCTGAGTCGGTGAGATAAACAGGTTTGCGATCGCATACAATCAGCAACGGCACAGTACTAGAACGTGCCCAGCTAGACATCTCGTAGATATTGACAGGGAAAGCTTTTGGCAACAGCATTATCCAAGGTGGTAGCGAGGGAATACCGCGCCAGTTGTAGCAGCCAATCAAGGCTAAATGTAACTTGGTAAAAATCCGAGTTTTGCTGATACCACCCCGTTGGAGAATAAAGGCTTGCGCCTGAATCATCGCCGGATCATTTGCTGGTACACCTAGTAGCCTCAGCGCCATGTAGGCTTCAACCGAGGTGCTAAGTTCTCCGCCATCACCGTAATAAAGTTCCCAACCGCCATGCTCTCGTTGCTCTTGACGCAGATATGCTTCAGCTTTGTGTAAAGGTCTGGTTTGGTCTGTTCCCCAAATCTTATGTAAAAGGACGACTTCAGCAGTGATGGTGACATTAGATTCCAACTCTGCCCACCAGTAACCTGCCGAATTTTGAATCGAAAGCAGATATTCTTGACTGGCTGCGATCGCATCTGCGATTTGATTGACTTTTACCCTGTCTTGTGTTTGCATCAAATACTATTTAACCTCAACACCCAACACTAGTTTTGAATACGCTATTACAGCGAAAATTTTTTTTTCCTGTATCAATAGACATAGTATTCTGTCTGAGTCACTGATAATTTGCAATAGGTCATGGATGTAATTGTATTAGGATTGATGCTCTTATCCTTGACAATTTGGTTAGGATTACTGGGTTTTTGGGGACAGTTTTGGCGGACAGACCAGCAATTAGAGGTGACAGAAACTCAGCTACAATCGTTACCTGTGGTTTGTGCGGTGGTTCCAGCCCGTAACGAAGCTGAGTTAATACCAACTAGTTTGCGATCGCTCCTACTTCAAGATTATCCCGGTTCTTTCAACGTATTTTTAGTAGACGATCGCAGCACAGACCGGACAGCAAATTTTGCCGGAGGGGTTGCACACGCTGTAGGTAAAGCCCAGCAATTGCATATTATCTCTGGCGAACCACTGCCCCCCGGTTGGTCGGGCAAACTTTGGGCAGTTGAGCAAGGTATAAAGAGCGCGAGTTTATTTGCACCCGATTATTTTTTGCTGACTGACGCAGATATCGAACACGATCCCGGTAATCTCCGCCGACTCGTTGCTAAAGCTGTGCAGCAAGATTTAGATATGGTTTCGGTAATGGTGCGACTCAGGTGTGAAAGCTTTTGGGAAAAACTTTTGATTCCAGCTTTTGTCTTTTTCTTCCAAAAACTCTATCCTTTTCGCTGGGTGAATAATCCCAACAATGCCACAGCCGCCGCCGCTGGGGGATCTATTCTGATTAGCCGAAAAGCTTTAGAACGAATCGGCGGTATTCAAGTCATTCGCCAAGCTTTAATTGACGATTGTGCTCTGGCGATGGCTGTCAAGAAGAGCAGGGG
>NZ_JADEXF010000872.1 GCF_015207245.1 Nostoc cf. edaphicum LEGE 07299 | reverse complement strand
TATTAATACCAAAATAAATATGTATAGTGAAGAACTATACCGCTCCCAAAGGTCAAGCGATTCTAGTACCAGAAGATTCGCCGATTCAGACGCTGGCCGACCTAAAGGGTAAAAAGATCGCTTTTGATAAAAGCTCAAGCGCCCATTATGTGCTTGTGCGATCGCTGGCAAAAGTCGGCCTCGATTTTAGTGATATGGAACCAGTTTATTTGACACAACCAAAGGCGCTGCCCCGATTCCGCCGAGGTGAAATCGATGCTTGGGTGCATTTCATTTGGGTTCCCTACACCCTACACAGCTACTCTTGCCCAAAGCGCTTACCCAGGGCGATCGATTGCAGATTTAGAGAGCATGGTGACAAAGCCTCCCTGGAAGTTCCGACTTATTACTATGCGATTCCAGAGCTAGTACGCGACTATCCTGACCTGCTCTATTAGCCGGACATGATATTAAAAGCAGAGGGACGCAGAGTTTTTTTCAGCGAAATTCTATACTTGCGTGTTCAAGATATCGTCTGGCTATCTGAGCCGAATGCTTGCTCTGTAAGCCTAAATCTAAAGTTCTTGACGTGTCGGACGGATGATCATTTCATTCACATCAACATCACTGGGTTGCTCAATGGCGTATGCGATCGCACGGGCAATGGCATCTGCATCGATGGCGATCTCATAAAGTTGATTAATTCCTGCTGCTGTGTCTTTATCGGTAATCGTGGTAGTCAGTTCGGTGGCAACGGCTCCTGGTGAGATATTAGTCGAACGGATTTCACCATTTGACTCTAGCCGCAGCCCTTCAGAAATTGCTCGCACTGCGTACTTGGTAGCACAGTAGACTGCTGACCCCGCAAACACCTTATGTCCGGCCACGGACGATAGGTTAATGACGTGACCAGACTTTTGCTGACGCATAATCGGCAACACGGCAGCAATCCCATAGAGAACGCCCTTAATGTTGATATCGATCATCCGATCCCACTCCTCTACCTTTACTTGGTCGAGGGGAGAAAGCGGCATCAACCCGGCATTATTGATTAGCACGTCGATCCGATCATAAGCACTCAAAGTTTCCTTCGCTAAGGCTTCCATCTGTGCGCGATCTGCTACATCCGTTACTTGATAGGTTGCAGTCCCTCCTGATTTAGCGATCGCTCCAACCAAATCTTTGAGCCGATCTTCGCGTCGAGCAGCCAGCATCGGTTTGGCTCCACTAGCAGCAAGTCGCTTGGCAGTTGCCTCACCTAATCCACTGCTAGCTCCGGTGATGATTATCACTTTGTTTTCAATAAGAGACATATTTATTCCTGGGGATTATTGAGTATGGATCGTGAAACATCGGGTGCTGTTTCAGATGAACTCAGCATTATTTAACCATATCAACTAGTTTGTATACTCGAGCGACGTTTTTGTATCGGCAACATCACGAATCCGAACCGCTATCATCACGCCATTTGATTTCTGTCCCATTAAAATTTCAGTTGGTGAGTTGAGACCATCTCATAAACTTAATCTTTATCTACATACCAAGAGGTATTGCTTCACCGTTCTTTGTCGCTTTTGCGAGTAAGTCACAGACTTCTTCATCGGTCGTTTGAGGAAAGCTTTCGTACCAAAGGCCAACGCTCTGGAAAGGGCTGGGTCTGGAGATGCAAACGATTTCGTCAACCTCAGTTTCTAACTCTTGGCAAGTTTCAGGCGCAGCTACAGGCACAGCGATCACAATCTGAGCAGGTTGCTGTTTTCGCACAGTTACAACAGCAGCCCACATCGTTGCACCCGTTGCTAAACCATCATCTACCAAGATGACTGTGCGTCTTTTCAAATCTCTTAAGGGACGATTTTGGCGATAAAGCCGTTCCCGCCGCTCTAACTCCCGTTCTTCTTGTAGCGCTACCCTGGCAATTACTTCATCGGATATCTTCACCAGACTGATAATATATTTATTGACTATCCGCACACCACCAGAAGCGATCGCTCCCATCGCTAGTTCTTCTTGATCGGGCACACCCAATTTACGTACCACTAAAACATCTAAGGGAACATTTAAGGTTTTGGCAACTTCAAAAGCAACGGGTACACCACCCCTTGGTAGCCCTAATACCAGAACATCTGGGTCATTAGCATAAGCGGTTAACTCCTTAGCCAAAACTTGACCCGCAAACCTCCGATCTTTAAATAGCATGATGTGATATTCCTAATTGGTTTTCAAAAAATTAAATAAATATTTACAATACGTTTGTTATTGGCTATCAACTTCAAAAAATGTAGCAATTGAGCAAATTCCAAACTTGTTGTTATAGTTCAAATGTTCTAAATCGATCTTAGAAAGCTAAATATTTCCTGTCCTCCACTAACGGAGCGACATCTTCAATCTACAGTTCTATCAAACGGATGAGTTAGCTTTAATGCAACAAGATTTCTGTATCTTGTGCTGAGACTATTTTACTACTCCCGACTCAATATCCCTCTTCAAATGGCTTGCTAAGAAGATACTGTGACGTGGTTAACTCTCGCTGTAGGGGGTTTACTGCTCTAAGTAACTGGTGTTAGCGTGAAGCAAAGTTATAGAGCGATCGCAGGAGAAGGGTGACATGGAAAACCTAAATGTTTAAGTAGGAGTGCATTTGAAAACTGCTATAAGTTTTGCCACTTGCTAACATTTACTGTTAAACTTTTACTGAGTATTTTTTTTACTGTAAATCAAAAGCCTACTTAAGTGCTAGCGGATGCAAAAATCTATGAAAATCCAGTGATAATGCAATTGTTAATTCTTCGCGTGTCCCCTGTTGCAGACCTTGTGTTGATATTATCTTTACATTATCCCTAAATTGTGAACATAAGGTAATGCGCCATCTGCTTGTTCGTTATATAATGCTTAATATTACAGATAAAAGTCATAAAAGTTACCC
>NZ_JADEXF010000871.1 GCF_015207245.1 Nostoc cf. edaphicum LEGE 07299 | reverse complement strand
CTCATGACCAGCATCTAATTTTACATAGTCTCCGGTTCTAACTTGCTTAGAAATAACTAAGTAAAAACCAGAAAACAAATTTGCGAGTGTGTCTTGAAGTGCCAAACCAACTGCTAAACCGCCAATACCTAAAGTGGTGACTATTGGCGTAATTTGAACACCCAGCGTTTGCAATATGATTAATGTTCCCAAAACTAAAACAGTAATCTTAGCAAGGTTAGAAATTAGTGATGTGGGAACCCCTTCTGTTCTGCGAATAAATAAATTAACAAACCCAGCCGCCAATCTTGCTAAGACTATCGTTACCGAATACAGCAATGCGATCGTCAGAATTTTTTGTAGTACGATCGCAATATCTGGTTTCAGGGGTGCGCTGAGAATTGCCCAAAAAAAACCGCCAATGACAAACCAAATAAAAGTCATGCGGTGCAGAGAGCGAAATATAATATTACCCCCGGCAATTCGTTTATTATTAACGAATGTTTCTAGTTTTTTGAAGATAACTTTTTCACCAATTATCCCAGCTAGTAAGCCAGCTAGAATAAACGCTACCGGTGCAATCCATTCCATCATATCAATTTTAAATTTGGAGTTTTAGATTTACGAGAACAGCATTTTTGCTGTGTTTATGGCTAAATTTTACCTTGTTGTCGGATTAGCTGCTTGATATTTTCTTTCCTTATGGACTTGCCAATTATCTACCACCCAGATTACGTTGCTCCTCTACCTGAAGGACATCGTTTCCCGATGCCTAAATTCCGACAACTCTATGAATTGCTGTTAGCTGATGGTGTAGCGAATCAAGAACAATTTCACACCCCCGAACATCCACCGCCAGAATTGATAGAGTTAGTCCATACCCCAAGTTACGTTCAAGCTTACTGTGAAGGAACCCTAGATGCCAAAGCACAGCGTCGCATAGGTTTGCCTTGGAGTCCAGCATTAGCGAATCGTACCTGTGTAGCGGTAGGTGGTACAATACTCACTGCTAAACTGGCACTAAGTCAAGGTTTAGCTTGTAATACTGCTGGTGGAACTCATCATGCCTTTCCTAGTTATGGGTCTGGTTTTTGTATTTTCAACGATTTAGCGATCGCCTGTCGCGTTTTACAAAAATTCGGACTCGTCCAAAAAATCCTAATTGTGGATTTGGATGTCCATCAAGGAGACGGCACAGCTTTTATCTTCCAAGACGACGACAGCGTTTTTACTTTCTCCATGCACTGCGAAGTCAATTTCCCCGGTACTAAACAAAACAGCGATTTGGATGTTCCTTTGCCTATGGGAATGGAGGATGATGCTTATTTACAAACTTTGGCAAAGTACCTACCAGATTTATTATCTAAAGTCAAGCCAGACTTAGTATTTTATGATGCAGGTGTTGACCCTCATATAGGCGATCGCTTGGGCAAATTAGCCCTTACAGATGCTGGGATTTTTCGCCGAGAAATGCAGGTTTTGAGTACTTGCATGAATAGCGGTTATCCCGTCGCCTGCGTCATTGGCGGCGGTTATGCTGATGATATGAAATCTTTAGTATGGCGGCATTCCCTGTTGCATCGGGCCGCTAGCGAAGTTTACCATCATTACAAACTATAGTTATTTAATGGGTAATACTAGCCAAAATCGTAGAGTATTACCAAATTTAATTTGTACCAAATGGGACTAAAATCAACTTTGCGTTCCTCTGCGCGACGGCAGTCGCTACAACGGGGGGAACCCCCGCAACGCGCTGCCTCCCCTCTGCGTTTAAAGTTAAACCCTCAATTGTCCTTGAAAATTTTGTTGGCAAAGGCAGTACTGGATGAACAACGGCAAACTCAGAATATACGAACTAGCAAAAGAATTAAATTTGGATAGCAAGAAGCTATTATTAATTTGCGGCAAGCTCAACATACTAGTCAAAGGTCATACCAGTACAATCTCAGAATCCGATGCAGAACGTATTCGTGCAATAGCAAATAAACTAACAGCAAAATCCTCGAAAACTAAAACAACCTCTGAAGATTGGGGCTATACGTTTATAGCTTCAGCAATTGATAGCTTTATCCGCCATCTTGAAGGTGAGGCTGCCTTGAAATCATATTCCGATTTTAGGGAGCGGCGCGATCGCGCCAATCAGTTAATGTTGGAATGTGTTGGTAAAAAGCCCTCCCTATTTTATGTGCGTCGCAAAGGCGCGGGGAAAGAAGCAAGAGAAGAAATTTGGGATTTAACAATAGCGACAGACAGCGATGATTTTCCATTACCTGCAAGACTTGAGAAGCTGAGAAAAACATTAGGATTTAGAGCGGCTGTACCAAAAGATGGACGCGACGGGATAAAAATACTTTCGGCTCAGTTGTTACAACCCTCACGGGGACACGCCGATAGCTATGCTATACCCTGTCGCTTGCGTTTGCTACCTAATCATCAGTATCATCTCGACATTGCGCCTGCAACATTGAAACGCATCGCCGCCGCGCCAGTTTGTGGCGAAAATGTGCCCACAGAAGATCAGCTTAAGGCTTGGAAAGCGTTTTTGCAAATTGAGGAAAAAATTGCGAAAGCGCGTCAATTTTGCGTGCGTTATGTAAGTCATAACTATAACTTCAAAAGACGAATCAGTTTTGAAATTGATGTAGCCTCAGCCACCCTTGACGGCTTTTATCAAAATTCCCTCGAAGTAGAAAACTTTTGGGAACGAGCAAGACGCACAAAAAATGAAGATTTAAAGCTTTTTGAAACTGCTCCTGTCGGCAAAAATTGGATTAGCGGCCGTCAATTAGGGACTGTTGAAGAAGTTGACCCCAACCGTTGTATTATCAGCCTCAGATTAGAACGCGACTTAGCTGAATTTATGGCAACAGAGCGTTATAAGTTGCCAGATACAGGATTTTTATGTTTTGAGGCAGTTGGTGACATCC
>NZ_JADEXF010000870.1 GCF_015207245.1 Nostoc cf. edaphicum LEGE 07299 | reverse complement strand
GGTCAAAATCGGGCCAGAGAGCATCGGTAATATAAATTTCTCCATAAGCCATTTGCCAGAGAAGAAAATTTGAGAGGCGCATTTCTCCACTAGTACGAATTAATAAATCTGGGTCAGTAATTCCGGCTGTGTACAAGTGGCTCTCAAACACCTGTTCATTAATTTCATCGGGTTGTAGCATACCTTGCTGGACTTGTTTTGCGATCGCCTGACAAGCTTGTAAAATTTCCTGCCGTCCGCCATAATTAGTAGCTACTGAAAACCGGATACCACGATTATTCTTAGTTTCTTCCATTGAACGGGAAATTTCTTGTTGAAGCGATCGCGGCAGATCTTGCAAATTCCCTACAAACTTAATTTGAACATTTTCTTCGACCATTTCCCGCAATTCTTGGCGCAAAACCCTTTGAAACAGAGTCATCAAAAAATCTACTTCTTCTTGCGGTCTTTTCCAATTTTCCGTTGAGAAAGCATAAGCTGTGAGTGCCTGAATCCCCCAATCTTGACAACAGCGAAGTAAATCTTTGAGAGCATCTACTCCTCGTTTATGACCCATAATCCGAGGTAGACCCTGACGTTTAGCCCATCGACCATTGCCATCCATAATCACCGCAACGTGCTGCGGCAATAGTTCTCGTTTTAAATCGGTAGGTAAATCTTGTAGTTTAGTTTGTTGTACTGTCATTTTTTATCTCGAGAAGCGGTCGATGGTAATCTGAGTAAACGTGAAACCAGTGCTAGTGTCTTCCCACCTATCTGACGAACAAAACTCAACAGACCAGGAGCAACAGCTTCCCTATCCACGGTTGGGGATAAAAGAGCTTCTAATGACTCTTTCAGTTTCCGAATCGTCAGCGGTCTATTTAGGGTTCCCCGTTCCGCTAAGGAAATAGAACCCGTTTCTTCAGAGACAACGACACAAATGCAATTTTCGATCCGCTCAGTAATTCCCATTGCCGCCCGGTGGCGTGTTCCCAACTGGCGCGAGGCTGTGCGTCCCGAAAGTGGTAAAATTATACCCGATGAGATGATCCGTGAGCCACGAATCAATGTAGCCCCATCGTGTAACAAAGTTTTCGGCTGAAAAATTGTCTGGATTAGTTCTTTAGAAACTTCCGCATTTAGCTTTACTCCTGGCACAGAAAAATCTCGCTCATCAATTGGCCCTGTGGTTTCCACAATTAGTAAAGCTCCAATGCGGTTTTTTGACAATTCTTTAACAGCCTCAACAATTTCATCAATTACACTATCAGATTTGGGGATTGCCAGACGGTCGGGTTGAAACAGCTGGCGGAATTCGCCACGCCCCAATTGCTCCAAAAACCGCCGAAACTCTGACTGTAGAGCAACTGCCATCGCCACAGCACAACCAATCACCAACTTTTCTAGTACAAAACTTAGCAGAGGTAGTCCGAATCTGCCACTTAGTGCTGAGGCTAGCATTAAGATAATGAATCCCCGCACCATCCATAGTGTACGGCGCTCACTAATAATAACTAGTATCATGTACGTCAGCGCCAGCACTAAGACAATATCCAGAGTCCCAAGTAGCAAGGACTGTGACCACCCCAGGTTTGTCAGCCATTGCTTCCACCAATCTCTCATGACATCTGGATTAAACTTTTGCCTCTAATTTACAGTTGGTCATTTGTCATTTGTCCTTTGTCATTTGCAAATGACTAATGACTAATGACCAAGGTCAAATGACTATTTCTTGAGTCTTTCTGGTAGGCGATCTTGTCGAATTAAATCTTCATAAGTTTCACGTTGCAAAATTAAATTTGCTTCGCCATTCGCCACTACGACTGCTGCTGGTCGGGGCAAGCGGTTGTAGTTAGATGCCATACTGTAATTGTACGCACCAGTTCCCATAACTACGAGAATATCCCCTGGTTCAGTCTTTGGGAGTAGAGCATTGTGAATCAGAATATCTCCTGATTCACAATGTTTACCAGCAATTGTGACTGTTTGAGTTAAGGGAGAAGACATTTTATTGGCAACTACTGCCCGATAAACAGATTGGTAAGTAATCGGACGGGGATTGTCAGACATTCCTCCATCAATTGCTACGTAAGTACGAATTTCTGGGATAACTTTGGATGAACCAATAGTATAGGCAGTAACGCAAGCTGTGGCAATTAGCGATCGCCCCGGTTCACACAATAATTTTGGCAAAGGCAGATTTTCGGCTGCACAAGCTTCTTGGATCACTTCACAAATCGGCTTCACCCACTCTTCAATACTAGGGGGATCGTCTGATTCTATATACTTAATCCCTAAACCACCACCGACATTTAACTCTGTTAGTTTTAAACCATACTTTGCCGCTTCCCGCAACCACTGCACCATCAAAGCTGCTAAATCTCGATGCGGTTGGCGTTCAAAAATTTGGGAACCAATATGAGCATGTAACCCTACGCAGTTAAGGAAAGACTGTTTATTGACAAAAGTAAATAATTCCTCTAACTCATTCGGATCAAAGCCGAATTTGCTATCTAATTGCCCTGTGCGGATATATTCATGTGTGTGACATTCAATACCCGGAGTCAAGCGCAACAAGAATCGAGGCTGTACGGTGGTAGAATTTGCCGTTTTGGCAATTTCAACCAAAGTGCGTAACTCGTGCCAGTTATCCACGACAATAGTGCAACCGAATTCTGTGGCAAAAATCAGTTCTTCACGAGATTTATTGTTGTTATGAAGATAGATTTTCTCAGGGTTGACACCTGCTTGCAGCGCGGTGTAAAGTTCACCGCCTGATGCAACATCAATTCCTAAACCCTCTGATGCCGCGATCGCACAAACTGCTAAACAATTCCAAGCTTTTGAGGCATACAATACTTGAGAGTCGCCCTTGTAGTATTGCTTGAAAGCATCTCGGTATTGCTGACAAGCCGAACGTAAGG
>NZ_JADEXF010000869.1 GCF_015207245.1 Nostoc cf. edaphicum LEGE 07299 | reverse complement strand
TACCACCATAGCACAGGGTAACTTGTGGTTCCCTAGTAAAAACCACAATTTTACGATAAACAAGGACAAAAAATAACTCATAAGTATGAATAAAAAAGAATGTGGTTTAAATAAAACAACTCGTCAAAATAATAAATCCTGAAAGAACTAATGCTGACGCACCAATAAGAGAAATATATAAATCCTCGCGTTATGAACTATATCAACAAAGTCATGCTGGTTGGCAGATGCGGACAAGAACCAGAACTCAAATATTTCGAGTCTGGCGCAGTTAAGGCTTCAATCTTTATTGCAGTAAGACCACCTTACAGAAGTGAACAAGCCCTTTGGTTTGATTTAGTCGCCTAGGGAAATCAAGCAGAAGTGATTGGAAATTACGTTCGTAAAGGAACCCAACAAGGCGTGAATGTTTGACATAGGGATCAAGTCAATACGTTTTGATTTGTGAAAGTTATCTGTTCAGATTATCTAGGGGAGCAGGAAAGCAGGGGAGAGAAGAATAACTTGCTATGAGTCTTTCCCCAGAACTCTGCCCCTTCCCTCTCTAACCTCAAGAGCTTATCATAACCCCTTGGGGGCTAAGTGGGGTACATTTAGTTTATGACACTTTGTACCCCACTTAGCCCCCATATAGCCCATATATAGGTGTCAAATTTTCATTGAAGTTCTAATCTATTTTTGGGGTACATATAGCCCCCATATAGCCCCCACAAGAATTTTTGAAATCTTTATCTATCAACGCAGTAGAAATTAACTTACAAGAAAAATAGAGAAGAAGGAATAAAAAACTTTAGTTGCGGATCTAAAGCCCACTTAAAAAAATATTTATTTCGAGACGCATAGCGCGAAATACAAAGCGTCCTTGCTTCAATCCCGCGTTTCAAAACTTTGGTTCCCTACACCCTCTAAAATGGTTGACTGTTTGATTTATACTCTCCTGTCAATGTCTTTGTTATTAAATTAGCTTCCCGCAAGATGTCTAGCCCTATATCTGATACAACTGGAATTTATCTACGAGAAATTGGTCGCTTTCCGAAGCTATTGCCACAGTAAAAGATTATCTACACAAGAGTTGTAAGGTCAATGCAAAACTTGATAAGCAAAACAATTCTCAAGTGCAACGACTAGAGCCTTCCCCAACTAGGGCTGAACTAGTTGCCGAGGTAAATAAAACAGAAGCACAGTTAACCCAAATCCAAAAGCTTGGTCAGCTGGCTAAACAAAAAATGATTACCGCCAACCTCCGATTAGTGGTTGCGGTAGCTAAAAAATGTCGCTGGAGTAACCTAGAATTTCTGGATCTGATTGAAGAGGAGTCATTCCAAGGTACACTCTGCTCATAGACAAGGAATGAAAGCTTTACGACGTGAGCAAGACAGGATTAAAGATTATTTGGTTTCTTGAAAATTATTTATGTCCAAGGAGAAGGAATCGCTATTGTAGAAAGCACTTCTTCCGTACTCAGTCCAATAGCAGTTTGCTCTTAGTTGGGGCACTTAACCTTAATTTGGATGATTGAAGTCCCTCCATTATATTCTCCAACTACAGGCTCACCCGTAAACTCACTCACAAAGTATCCTCTCTTGGCAGTCTAGCAATCTCACATACTGAAACCGTTACGCTGATAATTCTGGTTTGACTCTGCGGGATTCAGGCGACAGCCATTTGGGTAGTTTAGATAGGCACTCATAGATTACATGGACATCTCCGGTTCAGTAAACTAAGTCGGACGAAATAGTATTAGTCCAACTTTTTCCGAATCTCTTTTGCCTTAGCTTCTAATACAGCCAATAAATCTCTCAGTTGCTCTTGCTGGATATCTTCGACCTTAGTTGCTGAGGGTTGAATGGGAATTAATACGTGACTAGAAGCTGCAAGAGCAGTCAGTGGTAAAGGCTCCAATGTTGCAGGACAATCGATAATTACAAAATCGTGAGATAAGGGATAATCACTCAACCGATCTGCAAGAGTATAAGTTCCACGCAGATCCTTTGAAACTTCCCGAATTGTTTCGTGTAATTCTTTTCCGCCTTTACAAACTTGAATTTTGTCAATCTTACCTTGCCAAGCTGTAACTAAAGGCCAGTTCCCATTGAAGTCTGGATGGTAAACATTAGCCATTGTTCCCTGAGTTTTAAATTCTCCTAATCCGCAAAATAATGTCAATGATTCGTTAGGATCGATGTCTAATAGTGCCACTGAATAGCCACGAACACCCAATTCATACGCAAGATTGTATGAAATAGTACTTTTCGCCACTCCTCCAGCGTTTGTCTCAATCGAAAGGGTCAAATTGGCAGGCATAATTTTTTCTCTTTCTTGATTACTATATTTCCGACTCCCAGTCATGAGATAACGTTATATCAGTTTGGGCGAAGAATTTTGAGATAATGTTATATCATTTTTCTGATTTCTCTAACAAGGATTGCTATCAACACAGAGGTTGACTGCAAGTAAGCTAATAGGCATTTAAATTGCAACATAGTCACTATTACCTTTATTTTTTAGTTTTCGATACCACTTAATTACTAATTCACCTTTATTTAAAAGTTTATCTAGTAAAAGCTTCAATTCATCTACTGATTGGAAAAGACGATGAGCGATGTATTCTTTACATGAATACCAGACTAATTCGATGATATTGTAATCAGGACTATATGCAGGTAAAAACTCTAAGATGAAATTAGGGAGTTCTTGGGCGATTTTAGCGAGAATATCAAAACGATTATGGAAACTAGCATTATCTAAAATTAAAATAATCTTGGGGCCAAGCTCCTGGAAATCCTCAGTGCTGTTTCCCTGACTTATCCACTCTTCTCTAATTAATTTATTTAGTTGCTGCAACTGCTCATAAAATATATCTCCCTCACCTTTTTTAATAAAAAAACATACCCGTTTCCGATCTCC
>NZ_JADEXF010000868.1 GCF_015207245.1 Nostoc cf. edaphicum LEGE 07299 | reverse complement strand
AACCTCAACCAACTGATAGTTTCATACAAAGACCCTCTCGCAATCTTGACAAAACGTCGATTGTCTTGGTCGTTGTACCTACCTCTACCTTCTGCGATATTCGCACAAATACTATCAGCAGACCGAACAATTTGCTTGCCTAGTGTATCTTTAGTGAAATTGTCCCATTTTTTAACAATATGCCAAATTTCATTAGCAAGCTTTTCAGAAAGTTGATAAACTTTTAAGTCCTCAAAATCAGGTCTTCTCACAAAAGTCCATTGATCATTTATTGATCAATAGTGCCCAATGCCCAATGCTCAATTACCTTGTAATTCTCCGCATATAATTTCCCCACAACTGAGCTGCTTGAGCGCTGCTACCAGATGTCGGGGAATTATTATCATTTCCCAACCAAACGCCAGTTACAAGTCGCTGACTGGGGATAAAACCAATAAACCACAAGTCAACGTTTTTATCAGTCGTGCCAGTTTTACCAGCTTCCCCTAGTCCAATGGCAGCACTACGACCAGTACCTCTTGTAATTACACCGCGCATCAAACTAGTCATTTCATCGGCGACATTAGTTGTCAACACTCGTTTGTTGGCACCTGGATCTTGGTCGAAGGAGTAGATTACACGACAGGTTTTGATATCATTGCGATCACTGCAATCACCACTGTCTAAAATTCGGCTGATGGCATGGGGAGGATTCAACACGCCGCGATTGCCAATAGCGCCAAAAGCACCAGTCATTTCCAAAACATTGACTACGCTTTGACCCAGTACCAAGCCGGGAACTGGATCGAGGTTTGATTTTATCCCCAAACGCTGCGCCATTGCCACAACTTTATCTAGCCCGACTTGTCTGGCAACTCGTAAGGCGATGGGATTTTCTGAAAGCGCTAGCCCGGTGGCAATATCTAAACTAGTGTCAGCACCAGCACGACAGGGTTTATAAGTAAAGCCTTGCCAAGTTAAAGGGGCGCAAGAATAATTTTTTGATTCTGGAATTCCCTGTTGAATAGCAGCAGTATAAGCAAAGATTTTGAAAGTAGAACCTGGTTGTCTTTTGGCTTGGACAGCACGATTGAACTGACTTTTTTTGTAATCAGTCCCGCCTACCATTGCCAGGATACTGCCTGTACTAGAGTCAAGAGTGACTACTGCTCCTTGAGAAAAATTAAAATTTCTACCAGAGTTGTTCACCGAATTATTCAACGCTGCTTCTGCTTGTCTCTGTATCGCTGGATCGAGCTTGGTTTCAATGATATAGTTTCCTTCTCTTGCTGCTCCTTCTCCCAAGATTGATTCGAGTTCAGAGAAAACGTAACTATAAAAATAAGGTGCGATCGTTTTAGCTTGCTGTTCGCAGACTTTAGGACTAATTTGGACAGTGGAACGTCTAGCTCGGTTCGCATCCTCTGGTTTAATTTTGCCCATTTCCAGTAACCGCTTAATCACACGATTTCGGTATTCAGCCGCTTCTAGCTTATTGGGCCCATCCCCACAAAAATCGAAAGCGTTGGGGGCTGGTAAAATTCCTACCAATGTTGCTGCTTCTGCCAAAGTTAATTCTTTAGCCGACTTCTCAAAATAATATCGGGCTGCATCCTCAAAGCCAGAGGTATCACCTCCCAAAAAAACCCGATTTAAGTACATCAGCAAAATATCATCTTTGCTGTAAAATGTCTCGAGCTTTAGGGCAACAACTGCCTCCCGCAATTTCCGGCCAAGGGTATCTTGTCTACCTACATACTCGCGGAACAAACTGCGGGCAACTTGTTGGGTAACAGTGCTGGCTCCTTGTTGCACATCTCCGCTGCGGCTATTAATCAACACAGCTCGTAAAATCCCCAGAGGATCAACCCCAAAGTGCCAGTAATAACGACTATCCTCTGAAGCCACTACCGCCGCAGGCAAATAAGAACCAAATTCCTCTAATCGCTTCATGTCTACATGAGAGATTGTCCGAGGCTCTCTCAGGGGAGTGGCTCCATCACGGGCGTAAACAACTACTGGGGCGCGTGTAGCTGTCGGTAGAGGTTTGACTGAAAATTTCAGCCATTCGACGCCAATCACTAATGTTAATAAGGCACTGACACCACCAACCCCATAAGCTGTCCAACTTGCAGCTTTGACATACCATGCTGGTGGATCGACATATTGCAACCGTACAGAAGCGGCGAGTTCTGGGGGCCCCAAAGTCAGAATATCGCCGTGACGCAGTTCTAGAGAACTAACACGACGTTTGCCACGATAAATGCCATTGGTGGAGTTTTCGTCTTTGATCGTGAAAACTGGTGTGCGCTGAGTAGAATTCCGGGATAATGAGAGGTGAATTTGGCTGACAACAGGGTTACGGATGACGATATCGCTGGATTTTGAGCTACGACCGAGAATATAGCGATCGCCCAACAGTGGATATACCTCTGCTTTATCCGCCCCCGCATCCTGCACCCAAAGTTCTGGTACTTTGGCATTAGGCTTGAGCGCCAATTTGGAAAAATCGACCCTAGCTTGAATCGTATGTACTGCTTGAGTCAGTTGACCTAGTAACGTTTGTGGCTTGTGAGGGGGTTGGGGAGAACTCATCGGCTATTCACATCACAGTTTTTAATGAAGAATCGGGCGAATTACAATCAATTTTAGATGTTAGTCTTTCATCATTTTACTCATAAGCCAAAGCATAAATTAGCTCTACGGGGCTTTTTGATTTAATTTATACTTAAATTTATATTAGAGCTATAATATGTTTGTAATTTTAATCACTTCTCTACAAAAGAAAATATTGTTTATGTATTCTCAGAAGCTTATAGCGTTTCCTAATCACATGAGGTACATCATAGTCCCCTCCCCGCAAGCGAGGAGGGGGTTGGGGGTGGGGTTCTTGTACCTCACTTAACCGAGAACTGCTATATCTAAGCT
>NZ_JADEXF010000867.1 GCF_015207245.1 Nostoc cf. edaphicum LEGE 07299 | reverse complement strand
ACCTTCTAGACTTTCCCGCACAAAGTCTTCCGGCTTGTTGATCAGCTTTTTCATAATCCGTGCTTGGTTAAAAGGGTGCTAAAACCCAGGTTATAGCGCTTCTAGTTTGTATGCAATAAAGTTTGACCTCTCTCTAAATCTTTCTCCTTAAAAGCTACCGTGTACACACAAGTCTTTTAGAGTGGAGTGGCTCCACAGACTTTTAATCCCCACAACCCCTCTTGAAAAACAAAGCTGTTTTATTCCCTCAAAAGCTCAAAAAAACTTGTGTTCTGAACGAAAGTCCTCGTGTTCTGAACGAAAGCCCTCGTGTTCTGAACGAAAGCCCTCGTGTTCCGAACGAAAGCCCTTGTGTGTACACCGTAGCCTTAAAGGAGAGAGACTTTAAATTTTCCTCCTTCCGGCATCGGGAAAGGGGTTAGGGGGTTAGGTTTTTCTTAAGTTTTGATATATAACCGAATAATTTTGAATTATTTGGTCAATTCAAAGATTCCATCAACTGAATACACTTGTGCATCTGCTGGTGCATGGTTTCCTTATCAGCATGAAACCTTCGCCCATGACCTGGTAGCACCCACTCAAAAGAGTAATTAGCCAAGTTACGCATTGATTTAATCTGTTCTGACCAAGAATACCAGCAGGCACCGTGGAATGCAGTCAGTTGGTGCAATCTTTCTGACCAAGCGAGATGGTCGCCAGTAAACAGAAACTTATTTTTGTAGAGTAAAACAGTTTGTCCTTTGGTGTGACCGGGAACTGGGATAATTAATAAATCAGGAGTCAAAGTAAATGCTTCTGAACCAGTTAGCTGTATTTCTACATTGCGAGTATCGGCGGTAATATCATCAGCATGGAGGATGCGATCGCACTGAAAATGCTCGGCAAATTTTTGATGATCTGCCACATCATCCTTATGAGTTAGATACATATAACGAATTGGCCCCAGTTCTTCTAAACGCTTGACTAAAGGCGGCGTAAACCGGGGAGAATCCACCAAAATGTTACCTTCTGAAAGTTGAATTAAATAGCTAGCAGCACCGTAAGATTTTTCAGAATGATAGCCGCAGTGGTAAATATTTTCTGTTACTAATATTGGAAAAGTTTGTTGAACATCTTTGATATCTTTTGGCTTTTCAACTGTGCCAATTGAACTGGTAGGACAAGCTAAAAGTGCTTGCAGTGCGGCTAATCTTTCTGTTTCATTGGTTGGTTGATGATAAACAGCCGATTGATCGTCAACATCATAAAATACTTCAGGAGCCATCCAGCGACAGGTATCACAATCAATACAGGTACTATCTACATAAAAATCGCCGTTGACATTTTGGGGACGACGCTGATTCAAATGAGCCATATTAATCCTTTTGCTTCCAGTAGATTACTGAGGAGCGATAAACCTTATATCGCTACGCTAGCAAAAGTAACTTGAGACTGTAGCCGCCACTAGAAGTAAATCCGCTCAAAAATATAAAGACTCGTGAAACCTACTAAGCATAAATTGGGAAAACTGAACATAGACACTATCTGCCGATATATTCCCAAATATGCTTTACTGTTCTAATTCCAGTTGTTCAAATCCCTTTAACCCTGATGACAATAAGTTTTGCATTAAGTGTGGACAAACACTCACACCATTATTTAGAAACCGTTTCCGAGTAATACGACTTTTGGGCGAGGGTGGATTTAGCAGAACTTACGAAGCTAGGGATGCAGATAAAATAGACGAACCTTGCGTAATTAAGCAATTTGTCCCTCAAGTTGAAGGAACGGCTGCACTTGAGAAAGCAACGGAATTATTTAAGCAAGAGGCGAAGCGTTTGTATGATTTGGGAGAACATCCGCAAATTCCCCGTTTGATTGCTTATTTTGAACAGGATAAGCGGCTTTATTTGGTACAAGAATTGATTGAAGGACAGAATTTATTACAAGAATTACAGCAGCAGGGAGCCTTTAGCGAAGAAAAGATAAAACAGCTTTTAACTGATTTATTGCCTATCCTGAAGTTTATCCATGAACGCGGTGTAATTCACCGAGATATCAAGCCAGAAAATATCATGCGCCGCTTAGATGGCAAGTTAATATTAATTGATTTTGGTGTTTCTAAACAAATTACAAAAACTTTTGTAGGTGTTGGCACAACAGTAGGAACGCCTGGATATACACCATTAGAGCAAATGCGTGGTCAAGTTTTCCCTGCAAGTGACCTTTATAGCTTAGGTGTAACTTGTATTCGCTTATTAACCCAATGTTTACCAAAGGCAGATGGTTCTGATGAACTTTATGATGCGCTCAGGGGTTGCTGGATATAGAGAAAATACTTACCACAAGGTAAAAGTATTACTCCTGACTTTGGGCAAGTTTTAGATAAGTTAATTCAGGATTATGTGAAGGAACGCTATCAATCTGCTGATGAGGTTATACAAGCTCTTAATTATGAAAATCTGAATTCATCAGTAGGGATAGATTATACAATTTTGCAAAAGTTACTAGCATCTGGTAAATGGCGAGAAGCCGATCAAGAAACTTGGAAGCTTATGCTTAAAATATCTCATCGAGAAAAAGAAGGTTATCTCAAAGTAGAAGATATCGAAAAGTTTCCCTGTCAAGACCTCTTAACTATTGATCGCTTGTGGGTAAAATACAGTAATGGGCGCTTTGGTTTTAGTATTCAAAAGCAAATATGGGATAGCGTTGGGGGAAAACCTGACTTAAATTTGGAAACCTGGAAATATTTCGGTGAGTCTCTAGGATGGCGGATTAAAAATAATTGGAAGCCTTATGAATTTCTATCATTTACATTAACTGCTCCGGCGGGACAACTACCCAGAGCAGTATGGAGTATGAGATTAGATGGAAGAAGAAAAAGACTCTCTGCCCTTACATCAAGGCTTGTAAATTGTAAAATTTAGTAG
>NZ_JADEXF010000866.1 GCF_015207245.1 Nostoc cf. edaphicum LEGE 07299 | reverse complement strand
TCGGAGAGGTAGCCAAATCTTTGTAACCAATAATTGCTCTTATATAAGGTAATAACCAGTAAAATATCCAGAATGGCCCAGAGTGTCTGCTACAAAATATAGTCCATGATTTCAATGGAAATGCTTTGATTTGTAGTACTTTTTTCAAGCGTTCTAAGATATTTAAATTGGTGTCTGCCCAACTATTACGGATAGAGTTTTTAGTGCAAGTACCAATATACCCAGGAGCTACCCATATTTTACAACCCAATTTACGCGCTCTCAGGGCATAATCTAAATCTCCTAAACTATGGACAAAAGCTATATCAATATTGCCAACTTTGGCGGCAACACTTTTAGGAATTAGCACGCAGTTACCATACATAGCATCGCATTTTTGGATAACGGAGCTTGGTTCTAAAAATTCAAATTTATTAGAATACCAATTTTTAGATTTTACTGCTCCTCCATAGGTTGCTTTTCCTATAATTGAGTCTTTAGTTGAACCAACTACAATTGAGTCTGAATAACCAAGTTCTGTTAGATTTTGATGAACCTGTAATAGTTTACTCACAGCATTGGCTTCCAAAAATGTGTCATCATTCAACCATAGATAATAATCATATTGATATTTTATTGCCTCACCAAAAGCGAGATGCATTCCTCCCACCCAAAATAAATTGCCATTACCTTGAAGAACTTGTACTTCTGGATATTCTGCTTTAACAGCCTCTGTAGTCCCATCAGAACTTCCATCATCGGTTAAATAAACATCACAATCATTTTTTTGCTGATATAAGGCATTTAGGCAGGCAAGAGTTGTATTCCGTCTGTTATAACATGTCATAATTACAGCTAGATTCGCTTTATTCATCTCATTTGCCTCATAATAATATGTACAAAAATAGTTAATCCAAATAATAAAGTTAGATATATGTTATAGGGTTTTTATTTATAATCTCAATTCTCAAATTTTTACCTTTCATATATCGTAATGTCAGTTTAAAACTTAGCCCTGTTTTCTATCCATCCGCTGAAATTAATATCTAAATTAAAGCTTTTTAGCTTTTGTTCCATTCTTCTGACTGCCAACAAATATCGGTGCCAAACTGATACACGAGGCATATTAAGTCTGACAACCTCTTCACATAACCATTGATATTTATCTGAATGAATATTAAATTTTTTCAAGCTTTTTATTTGTCCATACCAATCGTGATAAAAAAATAAGTTGAAATAATGAATGGATACAATATCATCCCAATGTTTAATTTGTATTTCTTTTGATAAACGGTTATGTAAAGGTAATGGATAACTATAATTAGGGGGAAGATGTTCAACGTTTTCTTCCAAGGCACATAAAGTTACAGACAAAACAGACTGCTCAACAAAATAAATACCCTGGGGAGGAGTAATATCCAAGTGCATTACTTTTTCAAAGTTCTCTTTCCAAGTTGTAAATATACCCGCACTCCTTCTGACAGCAATCAAACCAGAATTCCAGTAGGCTCTGATTCTCTTATTACCAATGGGTGTGTCAACAAATACCTCACGCTTTACTCCCAGTACTTCATATAGTTTTTGCCAATACCATTCTTGAGGATCTCGCAAACCTGTAGAACCAATTCCTTGACCATACTCAGGACGCATCCGTACATTACAAGTTACGGGCAATAAAAACTCTTTTGGTTCAGAAAAAAAGCATTTGTCACTGTCTAAAAAAACCAATATTTCTGCATCGATATTTTGTTCTGCATAGGCACAAACTAGGGGCTTATTAGCTAAATAATATTCATGGAATTCTCGATTTATCGGGATTTGTTGATGAGTCACCTGCAAAGCTTCAAAGGCTTGTTGGGTTTCCTTTAAAATAGGTTCACCTACTCTAGGATGGAAACTATATATAGGTGTATTTTTCAATTCGCCGCAGAACTTACGAATACTTTCTGCAAGCATCAAAGATTGACCTTCTAAACGACCAGGTTCTGTACAAATTATAAAAGCTATAGGTATTGACATATGATGAAGTATTGATTTACTAAGTTAATTACTCAATGAAGATTTCTTTGCTATCATCAATATTTCCTGAAACAAGACTGAATAACGAAGTGCTTGAAGTTCCAGGGTAAATTCTTGCTCGGCTTTCTCACGAGCATAAAATGACAGTTTTTGCAACCTCTGTTCATTTTCAAGAACCCAGGTAATTCCTTTGGCAAAATCCTCAACTTCATAAGGTTTAGCCAAATAGCCGTTCTGCTGATGATCGACAATATCTTTTAAGCCAGTAGAATTAAACGCCACAACTGGAGTACCACAAGCGAATGATTCGGAAGCTGTCTGTCCAAAAGATTCTTGAAGAGATGGTACAAGCATTACATCAGCAGCTGAATAAACAGTTGCTAAAGATATAGCATCATGTAAGTGTCCCAAATAGTGGGTTTTGAAGCCTAAATCAGGTGGATTTTCGGGTTGAGATGCTCCAAAAATCACAACTTCCAAGTCATCCTTCCAGCCAGATTTACTCAATTCTTGTAAAGCTGGTTGCAACAAATGAAATCCTTTATTTCTATCGTTTGTTGCTTCTATGGCTCCAAAGAGTATCAGCTTTTTATCTTGAGGTAGATTGAGTGCTTCTCGTGCAAAATGTTGATTAATCGGTCGATATTTTTGAGTATTTAGTCCGTGGGGAATTACCTCAATTCGCAAATTTTGGAATAAAGAGCTAGAACGAGCGCACTCTGCTAACCAAGAACTTGGTGAAACGAGAGTTAAATTTAAATTTTTCCAAGCTTTTACTTTGCGCTGCCATACCCAACGGGATAAATCCCATTCATTACCACTGTTGAGTTGAGGACAAGCCCCGCAGGATATTTTGTAGCGATCGCATTCTCCAGTTACGTGACACCCGCCAGTAAACCCCCACATATCATGGAG
>NZ_JADEXF010000865.1 GCF_015207245.1 Nostoc cf. edaphicum LEGE 07299 | reverse complement strand
CTCCATAACTTTGCTCAAAGGTGACGTTCTGGTTATGTTCTTGCTTCCATTTTTGGACAAATTTGGGGATTATCTGGTCATGAGCTGCTTTGGTGACAGAGAATGAAACGAGTTTTAGCTTAACATCATTTTTGCTAGCTGAACTGCTTCCAGAGCAGGAGGCAACTGCTATACTCAAAAAAATACTTGTTAAAAACAGACTCACAAAGCTTTGTACACTACGTCCATTCAACCTACTTTTAATTGCGTGTTGATACCGGAATTGTATACTCTGCAAGGCTCTCATGGCATAAGCCTGTATTCCCTCACTTAGGAATTTACTTAATTGTGTTGGTTGTTGCGACTTGCTCATCAGAATCACCCCTAAATCTACGGTATTTCTACATGGATACCGTGATTATGAAAATTATAGGGTATATAGAATAATATTTATCATCTGGATTAAATTTTTTTGACTAAGTAAGAACTTATCAGCAAAGGTAGCAAATAAATCTGATTTAACAAGTTATTTCAGAAGACGGGTTTTGTTGCTGGAAAGCGAAACAATCGGATTGCATACATAATATTTGTTAAAAAATATGTGATTATTAATACAAAACAATAGTGAAAACTCGATTTTCTTTTGGCACTTGCGAATTGACTCATATCTCAACTGCGACTCGTTGAATACCAACAAAGTCCAGTGAATCCTGCTTTTCTTCCTCAAATTCTAAACAAAGTTCAATCGCTTCTCTAATACGTTCCACTAACTCATCTAAAGTTTGGGCTTGCGTATTAGAACCAGGAAGATTAATGATTACATCTTCATCTGGCACAGCAATATCTATAGATTCTTCTGATTTTACATAAAATGGAGCTAAATAAAAATCCCCGATAAAAAGTAATGGGTTTGCAACTGCCATTCTAACTATATCTTCTAGTAAAGGCGGGTAATTAAGAAGATTTAAATAACCCATTTTCACCTTGTCTAAAAGTTGTTTATCTAAATCATCAATTTGTGGTAAATCTTCTTGCCATTCGTGAAAGAATGAGTCATCTAAAACTAACTGAATACCAAAGTTATTGATTAAATAGCGTAAGTCAGTGTCCTTTGCTTGGATTGTTTGCATCATAAGTTTGGGGAGTGGAGTATAGTCAATTAATTGGCTTTATCCTACTCATTAGTTGCTGCTTCCAGCCAAACTTCCACTTCATCTGCTAGCAACTTCTGTGCTGCGTCCATCATTGATGTTGCAATATCTTTGAGGTCTTCGCGATTGTTCAAGTAAGTTTTCAACGCTTCCATTGGGTCGATGCTGCTACTTGCACTCAATTCAGGAATCCGGGGCCTGGCTAATTGACTTACTAATTCTGCTTGAATGGTGTAGGTATGAGCGGGACTTAAAGCAGTATGTAGAGAAGAACTGTCAATTAAATCCATCTGTTCGGAGCGGAGTTTGTAAATTAGCCGTACTACAGCATCTTGAATATCATACTTGGCGATCGCTTTCATTAACACCGCTTGCGGATCGTCTGCTTTTGAGATATCCACTTCAATGGTGCGGAAAGTCCGAACTGTCAAGGGACAAAATTCCCACTCAGCGCTTCCCCGCTCCAGTTCCAGCATCACATAGCCTTTGTCTTCTTTTTCTTCGCTAAAATCTACCCGCTCAATGCTCCCTGGATAAATCACCGGCGGGTTGTTGGATTTATTCAGATTTTGATGGCGGTGGACGTGTCCCAATGCTACATAATCAAAACAAGGTCGTGTCAGCAAAGATAGGGGCAGAGTAAAGCCTTTACCTACTGCTAAAAAGCGTTCTGCACCCAAGCTAGCATTGTCAGCCATCAAGTGAGCCAAAAGGATAGTAGGTATATCGGGGTCAAGACGGCGAACTTCCCCTTCTAAAACAACTCGCAGACGTTCCGTTAATAGTTGGTTGACTTCCGCCAAAGACAAACCTTCAGTTTCTTGGCGAGTCATCAAAGTCGAACGAGTCAACCAAGGCAGAGTAATTACTTGCACTTTGCCATTACGGGTTTCGATGCAGTGCGTAGTTAATGTATCACCAACAACAAACCCTGGCACTCCCAAAGTGCGGTAAATATTTAAACTCGCCCCTCCCTGTCCTTGGGAATGTTGGTCGTGGTTGCCTACCAACAGCACTGTTGGAATATTGGCATCCATGAGACGGCGAAACTGGCCAGCAAAAGCTTGTTGTACATAAGGCGGTGGTGTAGCATCCGGGAAAGCATCGCCACCAAATATCACCATATCAACAGCATCTGTCAGCGCTCGGTCAATACATATAGAGAGAGTATTGACAAAATCCTCCAGCCGTGTATTTAATCCCGTCGCAGGATTAATTCGTCCGTGGGAGAAGCCACTTCCCATATGGATGTCAGAAAGATGGAGGATTCTAATCATATTTGTCCTTTGTTCTTAGTCATTTGCCCTTTGTCTAATACTAATGACAAATACTTCAGGTTCGCTCAGTACAAGTGACAAGTGACAAATGACCAATGACTAAATATGAATTCCGCATTCTGTTTTATCACTTCCCCGCCAGCGTCCGGCGCGTTCGTCTTCGCCTTCACCTACTTTGGTGGTGATGGGTTGGTCGCCGATGCTGGGATAACCTTGGTCGTGGAGGGGGTTGTAGATGACTCCATGTTCAGCCACATAAACCCAGCTGTCTTGACGTGTCCAAGTAGCGATAGGATTTACTTTCAGCCGACCTTTAGCGTCGAATTCAAATATGGGCATATTCGCACGGGTTACTGCTTGGTCACGGCGGCGTCCGGTAATCCAAGCGACACTGTTGAGTTCGTCTAAACCCCGTAGCAGTGGTTCAATTTTTGTAATGTGGTGGAATTTGGCAATATCCGTGTCCCAGAGTTTGTCGCCGTATTTGGCTTCAAAGGCTTCGCGGG
>NZ_JADEXF010000864.1 GCF_015207245.1 Nostoc cf. edaphicum LEGE 07299 | reverse complement strand
CCCCAGGATATTGATTTTGCTCAGTTGTGCGCTACTTATAATGTGCAGCATCAATTAATAACTTCTTGGCAGCAGTTGCAGCAAAGATTAAACCCACTACCAGCTACAGGAATTCGAGTTTTAGAGTTGCAGACAAATCGCAAAGCTGATGCAAAGTGGCGACAAGAGAATTTAAGAAAGTTTGCCACATACATTGAAATTTAACTATTCTGTTAGGTATTTTTCAATAGAAAGAGAAAATATAGTCATTAAGTAAGACAATTTTGGTATCAAAATTAGAAAAATAAGAAAGATAACTAAATGCCCTATACCCAGCATCTCTGCTGGGTATAAGGTACACATAAAGTTTGCATAATTTACTTACAGCAGTTTGCATTTGAATAGATCACACTCTTGCATTCTTCTCAGCGCCTTTAGGTGAGATATCAATTTTAGCGATCGCCCTTGTCCTCTGCGTGAAACTTACCCTCTTGGTTGACCTTGTAACCACCCTTCCAAATCAGCAAGAGTAGAGAAATCCAACAAAGCATCACCTAAAGCTTCCAACTGTTCCACCGATAACCCTTGAATCTGGGACAGAAGCGCATCAGGAATATTACCTACACGCCGATTTAATAGTCGTAAAACGATAGTTCTTTCTCCTTCAATCTTTCCTTCAACTTTTCCTTCGATCTTTCCTTCAACCTTTCCTTCCTCTCGTCCTTCTTCCTTCGCTTCCAGAATAGCCCGTGGTTCTTCCAAATTCAGTCCCAACATCGCTGCAATCTCCTCTCGACTAAGCTTAGAAAACTTGTAGACGATAATCGTCGTCACTAAATCAATTATCGCTTGCTGCGACTGTTGCCGTGCTTGCTCCAACAAAAACCGTGCCCCTTCAACTGCTTCGGTTTCAGAAGTAACATTTGTCAGCAACATCAAACCTAATCCCAAAGGTTGCTGTCGCAAATCTCCCAACTCATCCAGATAAACCCGCCTGACTTGACCACTTTCCAACAAAGCGCGGTGAATTGAAGAGGAAGAAGGTTCCAGACTGCGAGAAGCAAAAATCAGCACTCCAAACCAATCATCGTAACGAATCGAGTTGCGGTAGAGAAACAAAAACAATTCGCTGAAGAAGCGGTGATATAAGTCTTCGTCCTTCTGAAACTGCACTTCAGCAAAAAAGACGGTTTTGGACACTGCATCAGCCGGAGGTAAAAATACTCCATCAATCCGAAACGCGGTTTCTTTCACTTCAACTGATTCAAACTGATAGTTTTCTGCTTCTGGAGGTGGTTCATCTACTAATTCAAATAGCAAACCCGGAAATTGCTTAAATAATTTGTAGAAAATGGTGTCACGTCGCATTTTGATTCCTCCACCCCAGACAATTACCAGATTGTAAAGGTTTGAGACACCAATTTTAGCGTAGGCGTAGCCCACCGCAGGTATCGCATGTCCCTACGTCCACGATAAAATTCTTGAAGCAACAGCGTACTCCATACCAATGCAAATTAACTGGCAAACTGCCAAAACCTACGAAGATATTCTGTATCAAAAAACTGATGGCATTGCAAAAATCACCATCAACCGTCCCCATAAACGCAATGCTTTTCGTCCTAAAACAGTCTTTGAACTGTACGACGCTTTCTGTAATGCTCGTGAAGATACTACTATTGGTGTCGTCCTATTTACTGGCTATGGGCCACATACTGATGGCAAATATGCCTTCTGTTCAGGTGGTGATCAAAGTGTGCGGGGACATGCGGGTTATGTGGATGATACTGGCATCCCTCGTTTAAATGTCCTGGACTTACAACGCCTGATTCGTTCCATGCCGAAAGTCGTGATTGCTTTAGTAGCTGGATATGCGATCGGTGGTGGACACGTCCTACACTTAATTTGCGACCTTACCATCGCTGCCGATAACGCCATTTTCGGGCAGACTGGCCCGAAAGTCGGCAGTTTTGACGGTGGTTTTGGAGCCAGCTATCTCGCCCGCATCGTGGGACAAAAAAAAGCTAGAGAAATTTGGTTTCTCTGCCGCCAATATGATGCACAACAAGCGCTAGAAATGGGCTTAATTAATTGCGTCGTTCCAGTCGAACAACTGGAAGCCGAAGGTATTCAATGGGCACAGGAGATTTTAGAAAAAAGTCCGATCGCAATTCGATGTCTCAAAGCCGCCTTCAATGCTGATTGTGATGGACAAGCTGGTTTACAAGAACTCGCTGGCAACGCCACCCTACTTTATTACATGACAGAAGAAGGATCTGAGGGCAAACAAGCCTTTCTCGAAAAGCGGCCACCAGATTTTCGCTCTTTTCCTTGGCTACCTTAGAATTGCAAAAATCGCTCCCCTTAAATGAGGTGCGATTTTTGTAGATATCAACTTTTACAGCACTAAAAATCTTAAAAACAAATCTTATTTTAAGCAGACTGCAAACTCAGTCCAGTAATAATGGATGACTAAATGACCACTGCTTTAGTTTTTACCTGTTCAGATATAGAGGCCGTTATTTCCTCTAGAGAGACAAGGGCAGCATTGTCTAAATCTGAGGCTAAAGATTGACAAGATGTTAAAACTGGAGCTGCATCTGGCAAACCCCAAGCATCTTCTAAGGTTTCCCAAGAAGGTGCAAAAGGTGGAAGCGCCAAAGAGCAAGCCTTCCAAGTCGCTTGAACTGGTGCGCCCAACTGCTGGCACGTTCCACCACGGCGACCTTCTGGCTGGTAATGACGGCAATATCTACAGGCGGATGCTAAAACTTTAATAGGTTTCATTCGGATTCATCTTTAGTGTTGTTTCTGGCTGAATTTCATCTTTATATTCTGCTTCTATATATAAAGACGGAGAAAAGCCAAAAAGTCATTATTTTCTATAGGTTTCAGCGATCCCAAGTAAAAAATAAACTTCAGGATATTTTTATAATCTTGTTATAT
>NZ_JADEXF010000863.1 GCF_015207245.1 Nostoc cf. edaphicum LEGE 07299 | reverse complement strand
GGTTCTTAATCCATATAAATTCAATAAAGTTTTCTTGAGATTACCTTGAAGATTTGTCATTATGAAAGAAGTTGAATTCTCTGGCATGGTTTCTGGATCAGTCGTTATTTCCCTCCGAAGTTAAAAAGTTTTTGGCTGGTGGTGGCATAATTATTTTCAATCGACTCTGCATTTATATTATGCAGCTTAAATGCCGATTAGCTTAGGATTGGCAACTTTGCAAAATTGAGAATTGAATAAATGCCTAAACAAAGCGTAGCGTAGCCTGTCGTAGACATCGCACTCACTTTTCCACAACAAGCGATGTCTAACGATAAGCCGCTACGCGTCTACCGTCTACGCTTTATTTTTGAGGTTTTCTGCAAGGCGTAGGCGTAGCCCGTCGTAGACATCGCTCATCTTTCTATAGAGGCGATTTGGTAACTAACATAAGCAATGTATTACAAACCAATAAAACAGTATGAGTATTATACCCAAACTTATAAGTATAATTTATAATTTATCAGGACTTTAAATACAAAAAGACCAGCCTCCCACAGCTGGTCTCACAAATGTTTTTGCGTTGTCTTCTCAAGAGAGTTAAAACCCAATTGCGCGTTCCCAAAATGCAACGGGCAACTTTTCTTAACAATATTGTAACAGCCAACACAGATTTTTCCAGAATATTCATCAAAAAAAGATATGGACAAAGCTTAAAAGCCTCTATCTATCAGGAGAATTCAGCAGATCGCAGGGTATAGATGGGAGAGATAAAGGCAAACAAGGGAGAAAATTTTACCTTGTCTCCCTTATTCTTGTTATCCTCGCGTCAGTCTCAACCGAGCAATTTCAACTTGACAGGCTACTGATGCTGGGAGCGATTTCTGCATCTGTTGGTGTTTCGCCTACGCGGAGGATTTTAGCCCCCAATTGCTGCAACTTCATATCAAGTCGATCGTAGCCGCGATCTAGGTGCTGTAAACCTTGAATTGTGGTTTGTCCTTCTGCTGCTAGTCCGGCGATGACTAACGCTGCCGATGCTCGTAAGTCTGTACCTAATACTGGTGCGCCAGATAATTTTGGTACTCCCCGAACGAAAGCAGCATTACCTTTGACACGAATATCTGCCCCCAAACGATTCAACTCTGAGGCATGACGCAAGCGATTTTCAAAGACGGATTCGTTAATTACACTGTCACCTTCTGCCACTGCCAGCAAAGCCATGAATGGCGCTTGCATATCTGTGGGAAAACCTGGATGGTATTGAGTTTCAATATCCGTTGCCTTAAGAGTTTCCGCTGGCAGAATGTGTAAGTGGTTAGGCTTTTCATCAATTATTGTCACTCCAATATCCCGCAGTTTGGCAATTACTGGGATGAGATGTTCTGGAGCCACTGGCGAGAGAAGAAGTTCTGAGCGGGTAATTGCTGCTGCCAGCAAAAACGTCCCAGCTTCAATGCGATCGGGAATAATGCTGTAGTCAACAGAATGCAACTTGGGAACTCCTTCGATAATAATCCTGCTAGTCCCCGCGCCCTTAATCTTCGCTCCCATTGCGTTACAGAAGTTAGCTAGATCGACTACTTCCGGTTCTCTGGCAGCATTTTCGATGATCGTTTCACCCTCTGCCAGGGTAGCCGCCATCATCAAGTTTTCCGTTGCTCCAACGCTGGCAATGTCTAAGTAAATCTTCGCACCTTTTAATCTCCGGCTGCTGCCAGGGACGTAGGCATTACAAATGCCATGCTCAATTTGTACTTCCGCTCCCATTGCTTGCAGTCCTCGAACATGCAAGTCAACTGGTCTTGCCCCAATTGCACAACCGCCTGGTAACGGCATCTGTGCTACTCCCAGTCTTGCCAAAATGGCTCCAATGGCGAAAAAACTCGCTCTCAACTGGGTAACTAATTCGTAGGGAGCTTTTGATGTTTTAATCTCGCTGGCATTGATGTCTAAAATGTCACCTTGTCGGGTTAATTGCACACCCAAAGCTGATAACACCTGACCCATCCGTTCTACGTCCGCTAACAAAGGGACATTACGGATACGACAATCGCCCGGACACAGCAAGGCTCCAGCCATGATTACCAGTGCTGAATTTTTTGCCCCGCTAATTTTTACATGACCCCGCAAAGGATGCCCACCCCAAATTTGCAAGACTGAGGAGTCTGCTTCTGGAGCAATTTTGGCATCTGGTAAGCTGGTAGAAGGATTAATAAGCCTACCTCCAAAAGTAATACGTATTTTATATGTTTGAAGTTGGTTTTGATTCTACAGTAAAGATTCAAAATGTCCACGTTTTAAAGCACTGTTTTGTATAAAAAAATTGCTTTTTGAGTGAAAATGCAGGCTGTAAACAAGCAATAGCAGGCTTTTTGAGATTTTTAAAAATTTTCAAAAAAGAATCAATAAGCAGTAGTTTTAAGCAAAATTAAATACTCAGTAAAATAACTTAAGTACTCTCTAAAAATCAATGCTGTACTGTTCAGTTAATATTTTGATTCGACGTTGTGCCTGAAAAACTCGTTTCCAGTTAGAGACTTTTAACGAGGCATTATGCTTTTACTTGACAAAGGTAAAACATAACGCAATAATAAGAAATTGTCGATAAGCACAAATGCCAGCGGAACTGGCGGAATGGCAGACGCGCTAGATTCAGGTTCTAGTGCCGCAAGGCTTCCGGGTTCAAGTCCCGGGTTCCGCATACTATCTAAGTTAGGAGTTAGAAGTCAAGAGTTATAAGTTGAAAAACAACTAAATTAACTCCTAACTATTAATTTCTAACTCTTAACTTTTTGATGTTGACCAGTTTACAGAATTCCCTAGTCAAACAAATTCGCAAGCTGCACTCCACCAAGGAGAGGCATAAGCAACAGTTATTTTTACTTGAAGGGACGCACTTGTTAGAAGAAGCTTGTGCGGTCAATTACCCACTAGAAACAG
>NZ_JADEXF010000862.1 GCF_015207245.1 Nostoc cf. edaphicum LEGE 07299 | reverse complement strand
CTTTTTGACGATCGCTAAACAGCGTTTCGATCGCTTCCTGCATTTTCTGAGGATCGGGATTCTCCAGTTTTTGGATATCTGTTTGGGCAAAATCACCCATTTCTGGATGCTGCAAAACTTTGGCGATCGCTTGCATATCCTTTACTGAAGCTGGTAATGGGTTAAGACCATCCTTATAATCACTAATTCCTATTAGGAGTGCTACCTTCGTCATGTCCCTATCCTCTTTCTTGTTATGGCATTTCTCAGCTTGGCGCTATAAATTTTTCTGCTGCTGCGATCGCAATCATTAGTTCTTGCTGGCTGCTGGCTTTAACCTTGAGTTTTTTACCGTTAGCCTCAACTTCCAACTCAATAGTTTTGTTACCCAAGCGATCGCGCAAAAATCCCAATACTTTCTTAAAATTGGCAATACTCACCTCGGCCTGCAATACCCCTAGCAGAAAACCTCCTAACGCCTTTGAGCCTTCGGGTATTTCTCTAACTGCTACAAGTTCAGCACTTTCTACATCTAAGTCTTTGATTTCTCGCAGCAGATTTCGTGTTTCGCGTTCTTGCTCCTCTGCATCTAAGTCTGGATTAGAAAGAGCGATAGTCAGTTTGACGTTAGATTCAGAACTCATTTTGTACCCTTTTCGGTTTTTTAGCAGTTGAGTGTCAACTATATTTGCGTGATTTCTCTATTGACATCATAACTGCTATGTAAATTTCCTGAAACTTCTCAATATTTTTACAAAAATTCATAAAATTTAGCAAGACTTACGCAGTGAAAACCTGAAACCTCGTTCGCGTAGCGTGCGCTTCACGCATTCCCTTTAAAATGCAGGAGAATTAAAAGCCCCCTTTTTAAGGGGGTTGGGGGATTTTTTGTGCGTAAGTTTTATTTAGCTCATTTAAAACAAGTCCAAATCTGTCACAGCACCAATACTGCTAGAAGATACCAAAAAGGCATATTTCGCCAACACGCCTTTAGTGTAACGCGGAGCCGGAGGTTGCCAGTTAGCACGACGACGGGCCAGTTCTTCTTCAGATATATTCAACTGCAATAAACGAGCTGGTGCATCAATAGTAATACTATCGCCTTCTTCTACAAGCGCGATCGCCCCACCAACTGCTGCTTCTGGAGCAACATGACCAACTACCATACCGTAAGTACCGCCAGAAAAACGTCCGTCGGTAATTAATCCCACCGCATCACCCAATCCAGCACCGATAATTGCTGAGGTGGGAGCCAACATTTCCCGCATTCCAGGGCCGCCTTTAGGCCCTTCGTAGCGGATTATGAGAATATCACCAGCTTGAATCTTACCAGCCAAAATTGCATCTAAAGAGGCTTCTTCCGATTCAAACACCCGTGCAGGCCCAGTAATTACTGGTTTTTTCACCCCAGTAATTTTGGCGACAGCCCCTTCCGTTGCCAAATTACCTCTGAGAATGGCTAAATGTCCTTGAGGATACATCGGGTTATTCCAAGGACGAATCACATCTTGATTGGCAGATGGTTCTTCTGGTATGTCTGCTAATATCTCTGCAATAGTTTGACCGCTGATGGTGAGGCTATCACCGTGTAATAAATCATGTACAAGTAACATCTTCATTACTTGCGGAATGCCACCAGCTTTGTGCAAATCTGTAGCGACATATTTACCACTTGGTTTCAGATCGCACAAAACGGGAACGCGAGCGCGGATAGTTTCAAAGTCATCTATTGTTAAATCTACCTCAGCGGCGCGGGCGATCGCTAAAAAGTGCAGTACTGCATTGGTCGAACCACCGACTGCCATAATCACAGAGATGGCATTCTCTATTGATTTGCGGGTGATAATTTGGCGGGGTAATATTTGTTTGCGAATGGCTTCAACTAAGACAAATGCTGATTTTTCGGTGCTGTCGGCTTTTTCGGCATCTTCTGCCGCCATTGTCGAAGAATAGGGTAAACTCATCCCCAGCGCTTCAAATGCTGAAGACATGGTGTTAGCCGTGAACATTCCCCCACAGGAACCAGCACCCGGACAAGCTCTACCTTCAACCTCTAATAATTCCTTTTCGTCAATTTTTCCAGCACTGTATTGACCAACAGCTTCAAAAGAACTGACAACAGTTAAATCGCGTCCGTTATAGTGACCGGGTTTAATTGTGCCACCGTAAACAAAGATAGCTGGGATATTCATCCGAGCCATCGCCAGCATTGCCCCTGGCATATTTTTGTCACAACCGCCAATAGCCAGCACACCATCCATACTTTGTCCAGTACAGGCGGTTTCAATGGAATCGGCAATCACTTCTCGTGACACTAGGGAATATTTCATCCCTTCAGTTCCCATCGAAATCCCATCGCTAATGGTAATTGTACCGAACACTTGCGGCATCGCTCCAGCAGTTTTAATCCCAATCTCTGCTCTTTGCGCCAGTTGATTTATTCCCATATTACAGGGAGTGATTGTACTGTAGCCATTGGCAATGCCCACAATAGCTTTATTGAAATCTTCATCTTTAAAACCAACTGCACGCAGCATAGCTCGATTAGGCGATCGCTGCACCCCTTGCGTCACAATTTGGCTTCTCAAATTCTCCGACATCTTTTTTCCTTCCGTGCCATTATCGCAACAGTTGCGATTGTATTACCTGATGATTTTCTCATGCCTGGGCGGTGCGATCGAATATGAGTAATTCTCTATGTTTCACCGTGTCTTTTGGTCAGCCCTAATTAGAATAAATCTTCATCTAAGCGTTTGTATAAAATAAGGATGATTCTTGTGTGTTAGGCATCTAGAGTGCGGGAAATACTACTACTGAATGGCGTAAAAAAGCATACCATTTCAAATGACCAAGAGCTTGGAATATAATTATTCTTTTGACTTTTGACACTTCGACTTCGCTCAGTGTTAACTTTTGACTTCCGCTTTGCGGTACTAGTACAATA